>QZJG01000055.1 GCA_003599275.1 Nitrospiraceae bacterium
TGTGTCAGGTAAAGATTACTAAGGAGGTCATCAGCAATACCGCACGATAATTTATTGATTATATTGGCAGTAGCAGGGGCGATTATAAAAAGGTCAGCCTCTTGGGAAAGATTGATATGGCTGAATGGGTCTTCGAACAGGTCGGTAAGCACGGGGTGGCCGCTTACGGCTTCAAATGTGAGCGGAGTTATGAATTTACAGGCAGCTTTCGTCATCACCACCCTGACACTTGCGCCTTCCTCAATCAGCCGCCTGACAATATCTACCGCTTTATATGCCGCGATGCTGCCTGTGACGCCAAGAAGGATATTTTTTTTCACCCATGACTCCAGCATTGGTATAACCATTCCAATAAAACAGGGAAAGCTGGGCCGTACATGACGTTAGTCCCCGAAAATATCCTCGATTGTTCTCTTCTGTTCCGACTCGCCTTTTTCGCTGAGATAAACCTTGAGGTCCTTTTCAAGCTCCGTCAGGTCTTCAGGCATGGTTTCTTTCTGCTGGGCCTCATCCATCATTCTCTTATGCGCGAGTTTTTTGGCCTCTTCGTTTGCCTTTGTTGCGGCTTCTCCCGTGAGTATTCTGACAGCGCCGATCGCAACTTCCTCCAGGGCCAGCGTCGTTATTTTTTTGGCCTTGGATACAATTTTGGGCAGAGATCCCTGAGACAAGTCTTTTGCCCTCTTCACGGCGGCAATTACGAGTCTGTAGTTACCGTCGATTTTTTTCTTATCGTACTCTATTGGTAAAGAAATTATGTCCATAAACCCTCCATTATTTTAAAAGACTTTTTATCATTTGCCGATCTGCATTCTTTGTCTCCAGTCTTGTCGAGACGATTACGCTCTCAAGCTCCCGATAGGCCTTTTCAAGCTTATCATTAACAATAATATAATCATAATCTTTATAGGCCGCTATTTCATCTCTCGCCCTGTCAAGGCGTTGTTTTATCTTATCTGTCTCCTCTGTATTCCGGTCCATAAGCCTCTTCTTCAATACCTTCATTGAGGGAGGAAGGACAAATACGTAAACAGCATTTGTGCAGGTTTTCCTCAACTGTCCTGCACCCTGGACATCAACATCGAGTATTATATCATAACCTTCTTTATTTAATTTCTTCAGTCTTTTCAGGGATGTGCCGTAAAGATTGCCGTGGACCACGGCCCACTCGGCAAATTCTCCCCTGTCGATCATGCTCTTGAATTTCTCACGGCTTACAAAAGTATAATGAACGTCATTTATCTCTCCCCTTCTTGGAGGCCTGGTTGTATAGGAAACAGACAATTTGATTCGCAGAACCTTGCGCAGCAATTCCCTGCAAAGGGTTGATTTCCCGGCCCCTGAAGGAGCCGATATGACAAACAGCGTGCCTTCAGTTTTATATGGTTGTGATTTTTTCACCCCGGCTGCAGCCACCCTACTCTTCTGATGAAACCCTTTGCGTGATAGTTTCCACTTGAAGCGCGGACAGAATTACATGATCACTGTCGGTTACAATTATAGACCTTGTCTTGCGGCCCTGTGTAGCGTCCACAAGCTTTCCCCTTTCGCCTGCTTCTTCACGCAGTCTCTTCATTGGAGAAGAACCCGGCGCCACTATCGCGATGACTCTTGAAATGGATACGACGTTTCCGAACCCAATGTTTAGAAGGGGAATTCCCTTCTCTGACTTTCTCATTTCTTAACTCCTGAAAGTTGATATTTGAAAATTATTTATTGAAGGTTCTGTATTTGTTCTTTTATTTTTTCTGCTTCATGTTTCATCTCAATAATAGCGGAAGCTATCTCAACATCGTGCGTCTTGGAGCCTATGGTATTTATTTCTCTCCTCAGCTCCTGCACAAGAAAATCGAGTTTTTTACCTACGGTATCGCCGGATTTCAAAGCCTCACCGACATGCCTGAGATGACTTTTCAATCTTACAATTTCCTCTGTGATGTCCGCTCTCTCGATGAGAATTGCCGCCTCCTGCACAAGCCTTGACTCATCAATCGTTATATCTCCAAGAAACTCTTTCAACCTCTCATACAATCTCTGTTTTGTATCAGAGACTGTTATATTTCTTTTTTCCTCGATGTCAGTCAGGTATTCACTTAAAAGCCGGACCCTGGCAGCGATATCATAGACAAGATTCCTGCCCTCATCGGACCGCATTTTCTTGAGCTCCTGCAAGGCCATCTCAACTGCCTCATTAAGTTCTTCAACCCGCGCCTCTTCTTCAAGACAGACTATGTCTCTGTATGAAGCAAGGAGATTAATATCTACATCTCCCGTTATCTGGAGTTCGTCTTTCAGTGAAAGCAGGGCATTATAATATTCTCTTGCGAGCGGCTTGTTTATCTTTATCCGTACGGTATCCGCTTCGGGCTTCATAACACTTATTTCTATATGGCCCCGGTTAAATTTGGACTTGATTGCCTTCCTTAAATCATTCTCATACGAATTGAGAAACGAAGGTAATTTAATCTGGATATCCAGATACTTGTGATTGGAAGAGCGGGCCTCAACCTTAATATTGCCCGAAGCTCCCCTTCCATAACCTGTCATGGACTCTGGCATCATATCATCTTAACTTTCAAAAACAAAGACTTCCCTTCTTTAAAAACATACCAATATATAATACTTGCAGAAAACAAGTCAATGAGAACACGAGAAAATATTTTCAATTTGGAGCAATAACGAAAATCAAGCGGAGATTCTTAATTGTTTGCCGAGACCAGGGCTTCAACATCGCTTTCAACAAACACGACGGAACCATTTTCGAGAAGGACCTTGACCTTTTTCACATCCTTAAACCTGCCTTTGAGGATTTCCTCAGACAGTGGGTCTTCGAGATATTTCTGAATGGCTCTTCTCATCGGCCTGGCGCCGTAAGACGGCTGGTAGTTTTTTTCGATAAGCCAATCCACCACCTCGTCAGTCAATTCAATCGCCAAATCCTGATCAAGGAGTTGTTTGTTGAGTTCGTTGACAAGCAGGTAAATAATATTCGAGAGATGCTCTTTCTCAAGCTGGTGAAAAACTACAATTTCATCGATCCTGTTTAAAAATTCGGGGTTGAATTTGTTCTTCAGTTCATTCAGCACCGCGTCTTTTATCTTTTTGTACATGTTCTTGGAGGACGCTTTCTGGAAGCCGAGCGGCGTTGCATTTTCGATGAATTTTGTTCCGACGTTTGACGTCATAATGATTACGGTGTTTTTGAAGTCGACTTTTCTACCCAGATTGTCAGTCAATACCCCTTCGTCGAGTACCTGAAGCAGGACGTTGAAAACATCGGGATGCGCCTTCTCTATTTCGTCAAAAAGCACCACCGAATATGGCCTCCTGCGGACAGTCTCTGTTAATTGCCCGCCTTCCTCATAACCGACATATCCCGGAGGCGCGCCGGTTAGCCGGGATACATTAAATCTTTCCATATACTCCGACATGTCCACCTTCACGAGTGCACTGTCATCATTGAAAAGAAACTCTGTCAGCGCCTTTGCAAGCTCTGTCTTTCCAACACCGGTCGGACCGAGAAAGAAAAATGAACCGATAGGTCTTTTCCTTGCCTTTAACCCTGCACGAGACCTCCTGATGGCCTTTGCTATTGCCTTCACTGCCTCATCCTGCGACACGATTCTTTTGTGCAGTTCATCTTCCATGCGAAGAAGTTTTTCCGATTCCTTTTCCTCGAGTTTTGCAAGGGGAATACCTGTAATCTTCGAAACGGTGAATGAAATATCGTCTTCAGAAACGGTAGGCGTGTCCTTTTGCTGGTTGTCGCGCCAGTTCTTGGAAAGGTTGTCGTACAATTTTTTTACCCTGTCCTCCTCGCTCTTTACGGAAGCGCCCTTCTCAAAATCGTGAAGTTTCACATATAGATTTTTTTCCTTGTTAAGCCTCTTCAGTTCTTTTTCGATCTCACGGAGTTCCGGTGGCATAGTATACCGCTTCAATTTTATTCTTGCGCCTGTCTCGTCCATAACATCAATCGCCTTGTCAGGGAGAAACCTCTCAGCTACATACCTGTCAGAAAGGTTAACGCAAGCCTTAATGGCTTCTGGAGCAATCTTGACCTTATGATGAAGCTCATATCTGGTTTTCAATCCGTTAAGTATTTTTATACTCTCCTCGACCGAAGGTGGCTGTAAATATATCGGCTGAAAACGTCTTTCGAAGGCGCCGTCCTTCTCGATATATTTCCTGTATTCGTCGGGAGTCGTAGCGCCGATGCACTGAATTTCTCCTCTTGACAGCGCGGGCTTAAGCATATTGGAAGCGTCCACAGACCCTTCAGCCGCGCCTGCGCCGATAAGCGTATGCAACTCATCAATAAAAAGGATTATATTGTCACACTGGGCAATCTCTTTCATCACAAGCTTCAGCCTTTCCTCAAATTGCCCTCTGTATTTCGTACCCGCAATCAGTGCCCCGAGATCAAGACTTACGATTCTTTTGTCAATAAGGTTTTCCGGAATATCTTCTGCAATAATTCTCTGGGCAAGACCCTCCACAATTGCGGTCTTTCCGACGCCTGATTCTCCGATTATCACGGGATTATTTTTGACCCTTCTGCCTAAAATTTGCAAAACTCTTTCGATCTCATTTTCCCTCCCGATAACGGGGTCCAGTTTCCCTTCTCTGGCAAGCTGGGTGATGTCTCTTCCAAATTCATCGAGGGCAGGCGTATGGGTCTTCTTTTCTTTTCCTGCAGCCTGAGTTTTACGCATAGAAAGATTGATGGCAAGCTGTCTCACGGCAAGAAGGTTGGCCCCAAGACTTCTGAGTATCTTCCCCGCGATACCCGATTCCTCTCTTATTAACCCGATAAGCAAATGTTCACTGCCTATATAACTGTGGCCAAGCAGTCTTGCTTCTTCAACCGCAAGCTCGAGCACCTTCTTTGCCCTTGGAGTGAACGGAATATCGCCGAAGGTAAGTATGTTTGAACCGGTAGGAAGGTTTCTTTCGACTTCCATCCGCAGCTCATCTGCGGACAGCCCCATCTTCTTGATGATAATCATTGGAAGACTTTCTTCTTCCCTTAGTAATCCGAGGAGGAGGTGCTCTGTTCCGAGGTAGTCATTCTGTCTCTTTTCAGCCTCTTCACGGGCATATATTATTACTTTTCTACCTCGCTCAGTAAATTTTTCAAACATGATTTACGCTCCTAAACTTAATATATCGTTTCCCTTGCGTATTGTCAAGACAAGTGCCGGTACTGTGATTGCAGGTTTGCAAGTGTGATTAATAAATAATTATTGGACAAAGTCGTCAGGATAAAAATGATGCGGATTACGAATTAATATCAAATTTTTTTTCTGTTATAAACTATATCTTTTATCTCCTGCATAAATTCCTTTATGTCCTTGAATTGTCTGTAGACGGAAGCAAATCTGACATATGCAACTTCATCAATTTCCTTCAGGCCATCCATTAACTGTTCTCCGATCAGTGAACTGGAGATTTCTTTTTCGCCGGAAGCCAGGAGGCCTTTTTCGATTTTTCCAACCAGGGCTTCCCGGGCTTCTACGCTAACAGCCCTTTTTTCACAGGCCCTTTCGAGTCCCTGAAGTATTTTCTCCCTGTCAAAAGGCTCTCTTCTGTTGTCTTTTTTGATGACATGCGGAAGCACGTTTTCAATCTTTTCGTAGCTTGTGAACCGACCCTCGCATTTTAAACACTCACGCCGGCGTCTTATAATGTCGCCGTCCTTACTCTGCCTCGAATCTATGACCTTATCTTCAATATGTCCGCAAAAGGGGCACTTCATAAAAGACCTTCGGATGGTTCTCTCTTACACCCTATTCTTCCATATCCTCATAAACGGGAAATTTTCTGCATAACGCCTTGACCTTTTCCCCGACCTGAATGATGACCGAGCTGTTACTGGTTTCTTCCAATACCTTTGAAATAAGGTCGGCAATAATGACCATCTCAGGCTCTTTCATTCCTCTGCTTGTGACTATCGGGGTGCCGACCCTTATACCGCTCGTAACGGTGGCAGGCGTCTCATCATAAGGTATGGAATTTTTATTGACCGTAATACCAGCCAGATCAAGGGCGGACTCGGCGTCTTTGCCGAATATTTTTTTGTCGGTGAGGTCGATAAGCATCAAATGTGTATCAGTTCCGCCGGATACGATTTTGCATCCTCTGTTCAAAAGAGCTTCAGCCAGCTCCTTTGCGTTCTTGATGATCTGTAACTGGTACCGTTTAAATTCCGGCGTCATCGCTTCCTTCAAGGCGACCGCCTTTGCAGCGATTACATGCATTAAAGGACCTCCCTGCAATCCCGGGAAGACCATCTTGTCAATCGACTTGGCATATTCCGCCCTGCACATCACCATGCCGCCCCTTGGACCCCTGAGTGTCTTATGAGTGGTGGTAGTGACAAAATCTGCATAAGGCACTGGTGACGGATGGTTTCCCGTCGCTATGAGTCCGGCAATATGCGCAATGTCCGCAAGGAAATATGCATTGACCTCTTTCGCGATTTCGGAGAGGACTTTGAAATCTATTACCCTTGAGTATGCACTGGCGCCTGCAAGGAGCATCTTCGGTTTATGTTTTTTGGCCAGTTTTCTTACATTGTCATAATCAATCAGGCCCGTTTCTTTTTCCACGCCGTAAGAGAACGTTTTATAAATCATGCCGGAAAAATTGACTTGTACCCCGTGAGACAGATGTCCGCCGTGGCTAAGACTCAAACCGAGTATTTTGTCCCCAAGCTTCAGCACTGAAAAATACACCGCCATATTCGCCTGTGTACCCGAGTGCGGCTGGACATTGACATGCTCCGCACCGAAAAGTTTTTTCGCACGCTCGATAGCGAGAGATTCGACTATATCGGCGTATTCGCAACCCCCGTAATAACGTTTTTTCGGATAGCCTTCGGCATATTTATTGGTAAATATGGAGCCCTGAGCCTCAAGCACCGCCCTGCTCGCATAGTTTTCCGATGCAATCAGGACTATCTTGTCTCTCTCGCGTTTGATCTCTTTTACTATCGCATCATAAATTTCAGGATCGCTTTTTTTCAATTCAGTCATCCCCATTATTTGCACAGCCTCGATTCTATCGCCTTTATTTTATCAAGTCTTCCCTGATGACGTCCGCCTTCAAAGGAGGTTGTAAACCACACATTCACTATGTCTCTCGCTGTCTTCCCGTCAATAATCCTTCCCGGCAGGACAAGCAGGTTGGCATCGTTGTGCAATCTGCTCATCTTTGCGGAATAAGTTTCACTGCACAAAGCGGCCCTCACGTTCGGAAATTTATTTGCCACTATCGACATACCGATACCGGTGCCGCATATGAGTATTCCCCTGTCAACCCTGCCCTTTGACACAAAATCGGACACCTTTTCGCCGAAATCCGGATAGTCTACGGATTGTTCATCTTTTGTTCCGAGGTCTTCCCATTCGATGCCGAGATCACTGAGAACGGGAACAATTTCATTTTTCAAGGCCACTCCTGCGTGATCGCAACCTATTGCTACCTTCATTCCTCCCCCTGTGCTTCTGAATTAAACGAGAAAGTATTCTTATCCCGACTGCCGATCCTTCGATTTTACGACGGAAAGCAAAAATATATTATCAGCACTTCGTATGTAAGTCAAGGATATGACTACCAAAAGTTTGTTATAATCCACGTATGCCGACCATAGGACTGACAGGCAACTTCGGAATGGGTAAAAGCACCGTTTTAAAGTTGTTCGGAAAACTGGGGGCATACACTTTCGATATTGATAAGTTTGTCCATGAGATCCTGAAAAAACCGGAGACGATAATAAAAATCGCCCGCGCCCTTGGTAAAGAAGTGCTGATAAAGAAATCTTACGGGATTTCATTAAACAAGCAGCGTGTGGCAAAGATTATTTTTGCGGACCCTGAGAAGCGTAAGACAATAGAAAAAATAATCCATCCACAGGTATTGAAAATTATAAAAGCGACCGAATCCGGCATATTAAAAAATAAACCCTCGGCCCTGATCGTTTTTGAAGTCCCGCTCCTGTTTGAGGCGGGTTATGAAAAACATTTTGATAAAACCGTCGTCGTTTACTGCAAAAGGGATTTGGCAGTGAGCAGACTTGTTACGAAAGGTTTTTCGGAAGACGAAGCGCGCAAAAGACTTCGCGCTCAGATGGCTATAACAACAAAGAAAAGCCTTGCGGATTTCGTAATAGACAACCATGGGGACGTAAGCGATACAGAGAAACAGGTGAGGCGGATTTACGAGAAGGTGACCTGATAATGTAAGTCATTCCCGCAAGCAACACGCGTCGGAATGACATCTGTGAGTTGAGTTTTTAATCTAATACCTGACAGAGATTACCTGGCAATCTTCTTTTTCTTTTTCTCGCGATAGAGGTCATCATCGGCGGCCTTATAAATATCCTGGTGCTTTTTGAATTTTTTCATTGTCGAGTGGGCAACGCCTATGCTGACGGTCGGTTTGGGCTTCAGTGACCCGTGATTTGCCTTGCCGAAATTCTCATGTATGCGGTCTGCAAATTCATGCGCCCCTTTTTCATCGGTCTCAAGCAGTATGTATCCGAATTCATCACCGCCTATTCGCGCAATAACGTCGCCTTTCCTTCCTATGGCCTTCAGGGATTTGGCAAACGCCTTAATGACCTTGTCGCCCGCCAAATGACCGTAGGTATCGTTAACGGGTTTTAAATTATCAAGGTCCATTAAAAGCAGGGAAAAATGCTCGTCGTATCTAATGGCCCTTGAAAGCTCCTCTTCAAGTCTGGTGAAGAAAAAACGCCTGTTGTAAAGTCCCGTCAAAGGGTCCTGTACCGCCAGCCTCTCCAGTTCCCTGTTCTTTTTTGTGAGCTCCGAAGTCTTTTCCTCTACTTCTATTCTCAGGATATCGTTCCAGTCTGCTATCTTGTTATGAAGCATCGCGAGCATTATCATCTGGCCGACAAAACTGGAGAGGAGGACCATAAGGTTGATTTTATTTTCGTCAAATGCCTCCAGGAGGGGGTGGCTGAAATTTATAACGCCGAATATTTCCTTATCGTTCTTCAAAGGTATGGAAAGCAGTGACGTTATTTCCACGTTCATGCTGATTTGTTTAAATCGCGGGTCTTTTGTAACATCCGATATGAATATATATTCTCCTGTCTCCGCGACCCGGCCGGCGACCCCTTCGCCTATTTTTATCCGCCTGCCTTTTTTCCAGCTCTTTGTTACATACTTGTCGCCTCTTCCTCTGCCGGCCATCAATATAAGGTGTTCATTGTCCGAGTCTTTCAGCATTATCGAGCAGTTTTCAAATTCAAGCTCCTGGGCAAATATATCGAGTGTCTTCTTGCACAATGTATAGACGTCTTTTACCTCTTCTTCAATCTTGCCGACTTTTATCAGGGCCGAAAGCGCCCTTATGGATATCTCATAAAATCTCTCGGTGCCGTCGAGCGCCCGAAGATATATTCCAGTGTAATTTTTATAGATTTGGGCCTTCTCAAATTCTCCGTAAATTCTTTTGGCCAATGTCTCTTCTTCAGCCGACAGGCTGTCAAAGGGACCGGGAGCGGGGTGCAGGTCCAATATGTCATTCAGCAATTTTAAAAAATACGGGTTACTCATAGCGCCTTCAGAGAATAATTTCGTTTTTAATTTCCGATGCCATATTCCAAAGCTCTTTCTCCGATATCCCGAGAATGTCGAGCGAAGAAGGGTCCAGTGGATAATTGGGATCATTTTTTGTGGCGCTGTAACTGCTTCTGCTCACAATATAATCCGCTACATGTGTAAGGGCCACGCTTCTTAAATGTTTTTTTGCCCCTGAAGGAGCATGATGATAAAGAGTGGTGTCTAAAATACTCTGGGGAAGGTTCCATTTATCGACCAGCCAGGTGCCCATATCTGCATGAGTGAACCCGAAGACTGACTCCTCGGCTGCAAGCAAGGATTTCTTTTCTTCCAGGGTATTCAATACTCTCAGATAACTGTCGGAAAAGTATTTGATCATGATCAAAAAGCCTATGTCATGCAGCATGCCGTTGATAAAAACATCCTCCACGGCCAAATTGAGTTTCCCGGACAATATCTTTGCGGTCGCCCCTACAACCGTTGAATGTTCGAAAATTCTTGCATAACCGAATGTGCCGTTGCCTTTAACGTCATCAAGGACAGTCATAAGGGATATTCCAAGCGCAATATTTTTTACATTGTCGAAACCTATTCTGACAACGGCATTTTTGATGTCCGTTACGGGTGTCTTGGAACCAAAAAATGCAGAATTGGCGACGCTTAAAATTTTCGCCGAGATAGGCGGGTCCTTCCTGATGACCTCTTCGAGTTCATCGGCGGAGGCCAGGTCATTACTGACAATCTTTAATATGGCCTGGGCTATAACAGGGATGGTGGGAAGCTTGGTGATCTTCTGGACATGAAGTCTTAATGCATCATTCATAAACCTGCCTGGCTCAGCCCGTAATAAATTCATCCTGCTGCAAAGCAAATGTTTCTTTCATCCGTGATGCGTTCCGGAATAAAACCTGCGTGGCCGCTCGATGAAATAGCATTATATTATATTTCCGATCTGTTATGTCAAGTCTTCAAAATGGGTCAGTCGTTTAAATTCCCTGTATCTGTTCTCTATCTCCGGATAATCAAGACCTTTTATTCTTTCCAGGCTGAAGGCCTCCACGTTAAAAGACGCCATGACGCTTCCGAAAATTATCGCCTTCCGTATATTGGACTCTTCAAAATTCATGGTGTTGGCCAAATAACCCATGAACCCCCCTGCAAAACAGTCCCCGGCCCCCGTCGGGTCGAAGACCGACTCCAGCGGATACGCAGGAGCGGCAAAAACTCTTTTATCGCTGAACATGAGAGCGCCGTATTCGCCGCGCTTTATAATCAGGGTCTTCGGGCCGTATGAAAGTATTACCTTCGCTGCCCTGACAAGGTTGGGTTCCCCGGAGAGCTCCCTCGCCTCCCCGTCATTGATGAGAAGGATATCGACCAATTTTAAGGTCTTAAGCAGCGCTTCCTTCTTCCCCCCTATCCAGAAATTCATCGTATCACATGCAACGAGCGACGGTTTATTTACCTGGGCCAGGACGTCTCTCTGGATATCGGGATCTATATTCGCTAAAAAGACAACCTTTTTGTCTTTATAACTTTCGGGCAATTTGGGTTTGAATGACTGAAAGACATTCAATTGCGTATCAAGGGTGCGGGCCTCGTTTAATTCATATCCGTATTCGCCTTTCCATCTGAAAGTCTTCCCTTCCTGCTTTTCTATTCCTTCGATGTCGATTTTACGGCTCTTCAGAAACAACAAATGCTTGTCAGGGAAATCGGTCCCGACAACGGCCACAAGCGATACATTTGTAAAATAACTCGCCGCTGTCGAAAAATAAGTGGCCGATCCGCCAAGGACTTCATCGACCTCTCCGAACGGCGTTTTTACGGAATCAAAAGCTACGGAGCCTACAACGAGTAAAGACATAATCCCTCCAGGTTTTATTTATTAATACTTCCTCTGCGGTTCTAATATTACCTTGATCGAATCCTTCGCCTCTGCTACAAGTTTGAAACCGAGTTGACCCTCGTTGAAAGCAAGGCGGTGTGTAATCATGTCCTTAAGATCGACCCTCCTGTTTCTCATCAGGTTGATTGCCATTTCAAGATCGACGGGCGCTGCCCCATACGAGGTCATAAGCGTTATCTCATTGCGCCACATGTCATTCATCGGCACGGGGACTTTGATTTCAGGCTCGGGCACGGCAAAAAACAGACCGGTCCCTCCATGATCTATGCAATTCAAGGCCGTTGCCGATGCGGACAAAGACCCTGCGCAAACGATAACAAGATCGGCGGGTCTTTTGTCATTAAGTTCGAGAAGACGTTCCCGAACATCCTCTTTTGCATTTATCACGGCGTCAGCGCCGAAACGCTCCGCAGCCTTCAGGCGGTATTCGGTAATGTCCGTTGCAATGATACGTCCCGCCCCAAGCGCGCGGGCAAGCGCAATGTGTATGAGACCGGATATACCGCTGCCGATTATGAAAACAGTTTGTCCGGGCTTAAGCCGTGCGAGTCTCTGCCCGCGGACTACACAGGCCAGCGGCTCGATGAATGTGCCTTCTTCAAAAGACATTTCATCCGGCAGACGATACACGCCTTTCTCAACATTAATTTGAGGAATGCGAATATATTCGGCAAAGCCGCCCGGATCATAGTTCGTTCTGTGCAATGTCTCACACGCGGTGTGGGAGCCTTTGAGACAGTAATAGCACGTATTGCACGGCACATGATGGGAGACAAACACCCTGTCACCTTTCCTGTAATTATCAACACCGTCTCCAACCCCGACAACCTCGCCTGTGATTTCGTGCCCCAGCACACGCGGGGCCTTTTTGATCCTGTACCATTCCATGACGTCGCTTCCGCAAATGCCGCTTGCCATAACTTTTACCAGAAGCTCGCCCGGCCCAATCTCCGGGACCGGCATCTCTTCCACCCTTACGTCCTTATTGTTGTAGTACATTAATACGCGCATGGTCTTTTCTACGTAGTCGGTAGCTGGTAGTAGTCAAAGGAAATGCTTGACTCTTATTACCTTAACTACTGACTTCTGTCTACTTTCTACTGTTTCCTGTTTACTTCTTGACTTTGTTCTTCTCCTCGTTGAAAATCTCGTGGGCCTCTTTTGCGGTGGCTTTTTTATGAATAATCGCATGCAGACCTTTCATCATCGCCACGGGATACTTGTTCTGCCAGACGTTCCTTCCGAGATTTATTCCTATCGCGCCTTTTTGCATGCCGTCGTGGACAAACTCCATGACTTCGAGGTCTGTTTCGCACCTGGGGCCGCCGGCCATAACAACCGGCACGGGACAGCCGTTTGTCACCTTATCAAAATTTTCACACCAGTAAGTCTTGACCACCCGCGCTCCCAGCTCCGCAGCAATCCTGCAGCACATGGCAAGGTAACGCGCATCGCGCTTGGCCAGCTCTCTTCCGACAGCGGTGACCGCCATTACCGGAATGCCGTAGTCCTCACACTCGTTGACAAGCCTTGTCAGGTTCATCAGGGTCTCCTTTTCGTATTTGGTCCCGATAAAAACGGATATGCCAACCGCGGAAACATTCAGACGGAGGATCTCCTGTATCGATGTCGTCAGACCTTCATTTGCCAGGTCCTCGCCGACCATGCTCGTGCCTCCGGAGACCCTCAGGATAATCGGCTTGCTCTTTACCGGGTCTACAGCATTGCGCAATACTCCTCTCGTTACGAACAACGCGTCCGCATAGGGCAGCAGCGGCTGGATGGTCTCGCCGGGTCTTTCCAGGCAGCTTGTCGGCCCCTGAAAATATCCGTGGTCTATCGGCATAAAAAAACAGTGCCCATCCGGTTTGATAATTTGCGCCATGCGGTTTCTCATTCCCCAATCCATAGTTCAGTCCTCCTTGCAGATATATTAATTTCTACTATTTCTTCTCTCTCGCTTTCAATACTTCCTCTTTCACCTTAAGTGTCTCTTCGAGCATCATGACATACTTGATATATTTGACGCCGAAATGCATAAGCTCTATTTCGTCATTTCTGATTTTCTCTACGGTTTCTTTATCTATATCAAACACGTCCAGGAACTTGCTTTCAAAAATAAATTTCCTGAAGGCGTCGGTATCATAGCTTGCCATGTAAAACTGCATCTGTTTTTTGGGATCAAGCTCCGGATGCCCCGGCAGGTTCTTTCTCAATTGAAGGGCCTTCCACTCCCTGTTCATCGTGTCGTAAAGGTCAACGCCCTGGTCCTCTCTCCATGACGCCACGGTCCACCCTTTCTTTTCATGATAACCGTAACAGTGAGGTTCCCTGATAAAGAAATAGAACTCGTCGTCCTTCGGTTTACCGTCCTTCCCCTCTACTTTTAATGTGCCCTGCCCGATCGGATAGTACCGGCAATTGGCAGGACGGTCGGAGTAGACCGTGCACCCTTCGGGCGTAACGAAAAGGCAAGTCTTTCCCTCGTCTTCATTCATCCTCAGCATTGCAAACGGGTGGGTCGTCTTCTCGTCAATTTTCATAGTTGTATAGCGGGAAAGAAATTCGCCTGAGGACAGACCCAGTCTGTTTTTCAGGCGAATAACGTCATAAGGCGTCAGGAGGATCTCTATATTGCTGCAGCATTTGGTAAAACACTTTATCCCTTTATGACATCTGAAGTTAAATTCCGCATTCAGGGAGAGTTTCGTCGTTTCCACAAAATCCATTTTTCTCATTTTATTGCTCCTTGGAGTTTATTGCCATTTAATGGAGATCAAATAGCGAAAACAGTTGACAGAAAGAATTTTAGAATTATAACAATATCGGGCCAGATAAATCCAAGATTTTTGCAAGAAAAAAAGCCGACCGGGTAAAACGGGCAGCTTGAAGCTTACTTATCCTGCGCACCTTTCACGAACTTAACAAGCAGGGCCGGCAGAAGGCTTAAAGTCGTGACAAGCGTAATGGCCATGGCAAGGCCGGTAAGCAGGCCGAATATAATCCCGGGTACAAAATCGGAAAAAGCCAGTATTGAAAAACCGATTATAGTGATAAGGGCCGTGTAGAGCATGGCATAACCTACACTGAACAGGGTCTGATGCGCCGCTTTGCTTTCCGGATTGTCCTTAAGCTCCTCAAGATAGCGGGATATAAAGTGGAACATATCATCTACCGTGATCCCCAGACTGATAGACGCGATTGTAATTGTCATTATATCCAGCGGGACGCCGGCCCAGCCCATGAATCCCAGCACGATGACAACCGACATGATATTCGGAATGATGCCGATGAGCGCGATCCTGACCGAACGGAACAGGACAAAAAACGGTATCATTAATATGGCGCAGCTGCTGCCGAGGGTCACTATCTGGGATTTAAATAACTGTTGAAGGATGTCTTCATAAAGGATGAATAAATTGGTCAATATAAAACGGTCCTCATGGATATCCAGCGTCTTCATGTCTTCTTTGATGTCCGTGATGAGTTTTCCCCGGTCCAGACCCTCGGTCGTATCTTTGATCCGGACATTAAACCGTACCTGCTGATGTTCCGGTGAATAATAAGTATCGATCAGGTCCCGTCTGAACGACCCGGGCATGGTCCGGTACAGCGCGGTAACTTCATACTCCGTCAATGGTTTGTCCTTGTTGATCTCTTTGGCGAGGATGAAAAAATTGGTCAAAGACATTATCTTTCCGACAGCTTCATGCTTTTTCAGAGAATTATCAATCCGGTGCAGCATCCGGACCGTTTTGGCCGTTATTACAAGGTGCCGGTCTTTATCGGTCGGCGCAATTGTATACACGAGGTCCAGTGGAGTGGTCCCGCCGAATTCGCGGTCGATGTATGATAATTCCCGGTTAACATTTGTGGACTTTTTAAAATAATTTATAAAACTGTTTTCGACATCGAGCCGGAAAAGACCTGCCGCACTCACCGCCAATATGCATAAACCCGCTATTAGTACCGGATAGGGATGCCGAAGGCTAAGCCAGGTAAAAAACCGCAGTACGAGGCGTGAAAATGTCCGTTCCCCGGCAGCCGGTTCTTTTTTGAAAAGCGTTAATACAGCCGGGAACAATATCAGGCTGATTGTGATCGAAATGAACATGGCGATGATCATCATCCAGCCAAAAGAAATCACAGGTTGGATTTCACTGAAAATGAGAGACCCGAACCCGACAGCGTTGGTAACGCCCGCGTAAAAACTCGGCGTGACTTTGTTGAATAAAGTCTTTTGGACCAGTTCAGTCTGGTCCAGTTCAGGATATTGGACATTATATTCCCTGTATTGGACAATCAGATGGATCACCAGCGCCAGATTCAGGATAAGCTGCAGCGTGATAAAATTGGATGAAATGACGGTGGTCTTTAATTCAAACAGCGCGAAGAGTCCCATCGTCATAATTACACTGCAGGAGCAGCAGAGAACAGGGATGAGCACCCACCGGATCTTTCTGAAAATGAGGAACAGGACCAGGCACATAATGACCGCTATCCCGGCGCCGAAAAGGACCAAATCATGTTTGATGATGCGGACCAGATCATAGGCAAGGGCGTGGACCCCGCCGAGATAGATATCGGCGTCGTCTTCATAGTCTTTAATGATGCCCTTTATTGTTTCAATTTCCATGTCGCGCTGTTTTTCCAGCCGGCTCTTGAGAGGCCCGGCCTGACTCATAAGGCTGAACAGATATTTTTCTTCAGGACCGGTCAAGTCCTTATGCAGGGATTTCTTTTGAAGGTCAAGTATTTCATTGTCAAGTTTCTTCAACTGATCATTCCTTTTAAATATGACCTGCAGGGCGGTCGCGGTCTGCGTCTTATTGACGAGTAAATTTTCATAAACAGGATGATTTGTAAATTCCTTTTTCACCAGTGAGATATCATAGTCATTGTGCTCCATACTGGTTTTGGACAGCTCCTTATTTTGTGAAATTACAGTATTGGTCTGGATGAGGACCGGGACATTCAGAATGGAGCGGACCGATTCAACGCGGTCGAGTTGCCTGATTCTTTCGGAAAGCTCCTTCAGTACGCTGAAAGTCCGCCCGGAAAAGATGCCGCCCCGTTCAGGTTTATAGGCGATAATTAAAAATTCCGGGGTGGAAAACCGCCGGTCGATCTCCTTCGACCGGATATAATCGATATTGTTCCTCATCAGGAGGGTATCGGGAGAGGCGTCTATTTTAAAATCCCTGATCTGCGATCCTGACATGATCGTGAGTAATATGAACACGGTCAAAACACTTTTGGGATGTGTGATGATAAAGCTGAGAAAAGACTGGGTCAGACGTCTAATAATCTTCATCTCGCTGAATGCCCTGAAGGTGGAGGTTTCTGAAAAATAAATAAGGCTCGTCACTTTTCTTATAAAGGACTTCATAATCCTCAGCCACGGGGGCAGTATGATGGAACCTGCCGTAGGCCTGTATGTAGGCGGGACGCCATTCCGCGTCCAAATAGCTGACCGGGTCCAGATAATGGTCAACAGCAAGTGACAGGCTGCCGCGTAAATCCGAAGGGCCGAGTATCGGAAGGACAATATAAAAGCCGTAACCCGCTCCGTAATGCGCGAGCGTATCTTCAAAGGACGTTTCCTCCTTTTGAATGTTGAATAATGCTTCAGCCGGATCAAAAAGGCCTAACACGCCTAGAGTCGAATTGATCCCGAAGCGCGCTGCATCGTTCCCCATTGCCTGCGCTTTCAACTGAAACAGATGATTGAAAAAATATACGGGTGATTTTATATTGTCAAAAAAATGCTCTATGGAGTCATAAACCGGCGCCGGGACGACCTTTACATAGGCCTTGCTGAGAGGGACCAGCAGGAACCGGTTTGCGACATGATTAAACGCAAAAACGGCACGGTTGATATGGATAAGAGGATCTTTGTAATCGGGATAACTCACCACGGTCACGGGTATGTCATCACCGGAGGATGATTTCGCCGCCGCGTAGTCTTCGTATTCTTCCCGGCCGCCGGTGCCCGCATAACAGGAACTGCCGAGAAGCATGAACAACAAACAAAGGGCGCAAATGCTCCGGATGAATGAAGGCCTTTCGTTTCCTGCTGTATCAGGCATGTTTAAATTTTAGCCCATTTTTACACGGCTAACAAATAAATTGTGCGACTTCGACCGTTTGTTCTGAATAAAAATTATGGGTAACCCGGATTACTGATATCGAATCAATATATCAGCGCCGCTTTCTTTGAAAATGCGCTATTTTTATTCTGTTGAACTGAAGGTGGAGCAAATCGTTTTTTTCAAAGTAGTTATATAGTCTGCTGATTAATTCCGGATGGTCCGGCAGGTATTCCCTCGACTCCGTTTCGATATAATTGTCACTGATATATTTCAGCGCTTCCCGGATTTCTCCATTATAGGCTTCACGGGAAACTATCAGCCAAAATTTATTCACATCAAGTTTTTTTATTTCCTGAAGAGAATCCACCGGGTATATTCCTTTTTTAAATGAACAGCCATATATATCGCCAGTATAAAAACAGTCCTGATTGAAATAATATGAAAAAGGCAGGACCTCGTAGGAATTGATAATTATCACCTTGTCCGCTTTTTTGCCGCTCATCACAATATATTCGGAGACGCTGTTCCAGGGGTCTTTTGTTATTGTGTTCTGCTGTGCGATCAATGTTGCAACAGATAAAATGATCAGCGCCGGAACAAGTATCGACCTGATTTCCGCTTTCATGGAAGAGAGTGATTGAGAGGCCATCATACATAACGGCAAAGAAACAAAATAAATGTACTTTGGAATAAAAACCGGAGTAAATAACAGGGAATAAGTGAAGGGGACCAAAACGGGTGTCAAGATCCAGGGCAGGAAAAAGGTATTGCTTCTGAATTTATATCTCAGGACCAATAAAGAGCATATCAGCATCAATGCCAGTCCATAGAATGAAAACACCATTCCTGAAAAAAAATTATATATCATATAAATCAACTGTAAAAACGAAGGCCTTGAAATCCATAGAATGAAAATGGTCCGAGATTATACCCGGAAGCCGGACCATCCAGGGGATGTAAAACATGAAAACGAATAATTGTATCAGGAGCCATGCCTTCAGCTCCCTGGAAAGCTTGAACCTGCTGACAATAATTTGATGTAAGTTCTGTGCAATGACAATTAACAGCGCGTATAAATGTGAATAGCAGAGAAGAGTAGTGCTTATTAAATAGCCGGGAATAATCCACTTCGACGAAGCGGCGCTGGTCAATCTGGAATAAAAATACATCGACAATAACGTCAGTGCAAATAATAGAGAATAGGTCCTTGCCTCCTGCGAGAAATAAATATGTAACGGAGAAAATGAAATCAGAAGAGCGGAATACAGTCCGGCCCTCCTGTTGAAAGTATGGGAGGCTGATAAATAGATAATAAATATTGAAGCAGTCCCGAACAGGACGGAAAGCATCCTTACCGAAAACTCCGAAGTCCCGGCAAGCCTGGTCCAGAAATGAAGTAAGGCATAATAAAGCGGGGGAGTGGGATCTTGTAAACTTATAATATGTGTTATATTCTGTCGGCTGTGATATATAGAGACAGCTTCATCCAGCCATATACTCTGACCGGACAGCTCATATGTCCTCAGAAGTGACCCCGCAGCAAGTATAAGTCCTAAAATGAAATACCTGCTGTAGCCCGGCCCATGTTCGTCTTTCATTCATCGTCCTGTTAAGTTTGATTTTATCAGGGGCCGGGGAGTTGTCAAGCCGTGCAACAGCAGAGTGAAATGAAATTGATTTTTGCGAAAAAGGGATTAATATTTAAATAGGCATTAGCCCGGATTATTCATAAATCTTATCTGGAGCAAGCCATGGTTCAACACTTGAAATGCGTTTAAATAATAGGGGATAAAGAAGTCAGAAGATGAACAAACCAAGCGAGATGCACATATGAACAGGAAGATAAAGAAACTCCTTATTGTCTTTGCAGGGTGTGCCGCAGCTATTGTCTTGACAGCGCTCATTTTCGTGCGCCTCTTCAATATAAATACCTACAGGCCCGGCATTGAGGCCGCTATCTCCGAAGCAACGGGGATGGAGGTCCGGGTCAACGGCGACGCAAAACTTACGCTTTTCCCGCTCCCGGGAGTATCTCTTGAAAATATCCTGATACAAAACCGGGGGGCCGATGTCGTCTCTGCTGAAAAAATGGAGATAGAGATAAGACTTCTTCCGCTCTTCAGGCGTGAAGTGCTCGCAAGACAAGTAAGGATGATCTCTCCCGGGTTCTTCATCACCAAAGACAGAAGCGGACGCTTAAACGTAGGACCGGGACCAGATGAAAAGAGACCTGCGGAGGAAGAGCGCCTTCCTGAGCCTCCTGATGTGAAAAAGATCTTTATCGAGAAAGGGCATCTCCTGTACACTGACGAAAAATCGGGCGGAAGTACCGAAGCGAACGAGTGCGACCTTGAGATTGAGAACCTCTCCGCCGGCGGCGAAAAATTTCCTGTGTCTTTGTCCCTCGATGGAGATTTTTCATGCATGGAGGTGAAAGCCCGTGACTTCAGAACCTCAGAAGTCCATGCTGTCATAAAAGCACGCGAAGGCAGGTTTGAGGCAAACCCCGTAACGATGAAGATTTTCGGAGGAGAAGGCAAAGGGAGCATTAATTTTGTGGCTGGTAAAAGCCCCGAGTACCTTGTTGATTTTGCGATTACAAAATTGCGATTTGAAGAAGTGCTTGGGGCCTTCGGGGAGAAGAAATCCATACGGGGCGAGATGGAGCTGATATCACATCTCACCATGAAAGGTAAAAATGCGGATGAGATGAAAAGGACTGCGCAGGGAGAGCTTTCGCTTCGCGGGAAGGACCTCATGCACGAAAGTCTCGACCTCGATCGCATGCTGGAGAAGTATAAAACGAGCCAGAATTTCAACCTTATCGACATAGGGGCCGTCTTTGTAGCAGGCCCGCTTGGCCCGCTGCTGACAAAAAGTTATGACTTCGGCAGGTTCTATGTTGCATCATTAGGGGGAAAGAGCAAGATACGCGAGCTTGTATCCGACTGGAAAATAAATGATGGTGTTGCGGAGACAAAAGACGTTGCCTTCACTACGAACAGGAACCGCATTGCGCTGCAGGGGAAAATCGATTTAATTCATGACCGGTTCGACAATATGACAGTGGCGGCACTGGACGAAAAAGGGTGTGTGAGGTTCGGCCAGAAAATCTATGGTCCCTTCAACCGTCCGCGCTTTGCAAGAATAAGCACCCTGCGATCAATAGTCGGCCCTGTGTTCAGTCTGCTGGAGGATACGCAAAAGCTGCTTAAAGGCGGGGAATGCGAGGTATTCTATGCAGGGTCCGTGCAACACCCCAAGTAGGCGATTTCATTTGACCTGTTTTATTATCATTCCCGCATAACCTACTACATGGTCATAGTCGCCGCTCACTTCCGCAGAGGTCATATATTTAACAAGGACGGACTCCTCAGCCCCCAGTTTTTTGGCCGCAAAGAGCATCATAGTTACCGGAATAATGCCGCACATGGTTATTCCATTTTTGTTGACCGTATCATAAAGACCTTCGGGGTCGAGCGCCAGGATCTTCTCAATCGCCTTCCTGTCTTTTGCCCTTGCAGTTGAATCAGACACATAATGGCTCATATCCGAACTTGCGACGATCGTGACCGTGTCTCCGTTGTCTTTAATTGCGTCCGCAAGGACTTCTCCCAACAATCTGCAAATGTCCGGAGAGTCCGCCATTACTGTAATGGGGACGATTTTAACATCATGGGAAAAATATAAAATAAACGGCAATTGCATTTCCAGGCTATGTTCCATGGCATGTGCCGACGGATCTTCACGAACTATGTCGCACCGGTCCATTATTTTCCATGAGAGGTCTTCATTTATTTTCAATTCTCCGCAGGGCGATTGCCACTCACCGGACGACATTATCGAGACCGGGCTTCCAATGCCCGTGTGATTGGGACCTATGAGAATAAAGGTGTGCGGAAATTCTATCCTGGAAAAAACAGAGCCGGCAACCGGACCCGAATACATCAGTCCTGCGTGAGGAGAAACAATTCCGATCGCCTTTTCTTTTTTTACATTTTCATCGATGCAGCCTTTAACCTGCCGGGAGAGAATGGAAGGGGAAGACGGGTAAAACTGTCCTGCAACCGCCGGTTTGCGTTTCATGATTCGCTACGATTTAATACTCCGCAATGTCAGTAAAATTTCTGAACTTTGTAAATTTATCGACAAAAGTAAGCTTTATTTTTTTGGTCGGGCCGTTTCTCTGTTTGGCAATATCCAGAACAGCTATCCCCTTTTCAAGGCTCTTGTCTTTCTTGTAATATTCGTCCCTGTAAAGGAACAGGATTGTGTCCGCATCCTGCTCTATCGCGCCTGATTCCCTCAAATCGGCAATGATCGGCGACTTGTCTTCGCCCCTCTGTTCACAGCTTCTGTTAAGCTGACTGATTACAATAACGGGCAGTCCCAGGTCCTTGGCAAGGGCCTTTAAAGAGCGGGATATATCGGAAACCGCCTGCTCTCTTGCAGAATAATTCCCCACGCCACTCATGAGCTGCAGGTAATCGATTACAACCAGACCCAGCCCGTGCTCCGCCTTCAGACGTCTTGCCTTGGCCCTCATATCGAGGACCGTATTGAATGAATCATCGATATATATCGGCGCCTCCGCCAGGTTTCCGGCGGCGTTGACGAGTTTCCTGTAATCCTCCTTGCTGTGATAGCCTGACCGCACGGCCTTTGAGTCAACCTCAGCCTCGGAGCATAACATCCTGAGGACCAGTTGTTCTTTCGTCATTTCGAGACTGAAAATGGCTGTCGGGGCTTTCACTTTAATGCCGACATGCGCGGCAATATTCAGGCAAAAAGCGGTCTTCCCCATACCCGGTCTTGCGCCTACTACTATGAGATCGCCCGGATGAAAGCCTGTTGTTTCCGTATCAAGATCATCAAACCCCGTAGGGAGTCCTGTTATCAATTCTTTTTTGTTAAAAAGCCGGTCCACAAGCTCGATAGTATCTTTTATTATCTTTTTCACATGGACATATGAAGTCCTGACCATTTTTTCGGAGATGTTGAAAATCCTGGTCTCAGCCCTGTCCAGGAGATCGTGAACATCATCGTCAGTGTCGTAGCATGAGGTAATGATCTCGGTGGAAGTTGTAATAAGGTTTCTCAGGATGGCTTTTTCTTTAATGATCTTTGAATGATATCTTACATTCGCCGACGTAGGCACAAGATTCACGACGGAGCTTAAATATGAGGCGCCGCCCACTTCTTCAAGCTGTTCTTTTTTGCTTAATTGTTCGGTGAGGGTAATCAGATCAATAGGCTCGTTCTTCTCATAAAGATCGAGCATGGCGATAAATATTTTTTTGTGCGATTCCCTGTAGAAATCGCCCGGCGTGAGGTGTTCGATAACAGCCGCAATCGCCTCATTTTCAAGCAATACGGCGCCGAGAACGGACTGCTCGGCCTCGACATTCTGAGGGGGTAAACGATCAAATTCTGTTACCGGCCGTTTAGCACCGCCGGCGGCTCCACTGTCATTACGGACGCGCTCAAGCATTGGGAATTCACCTGCAAGTTTTAAAGTTGGCAGTTGTCAGACTAAAAAGCAACAACTAAACAACTCTTGACTCATTAGGCCTCTGCTGCACCGGCCTGCTTGACTTCCACAGTCACATTTGCCGTTACGTCCTGCACAAGCTTGACGGATACAGTATATGTACCGAGCCTCTTGATGGGTTCTTCGAGGACGACCCTTCGCTTGTCGATTTCTATGCCCTGCTTTGAAATGGCCTCCGCAATATCCATTGAGGTCACCGAGCCGAACAACTTGCCTTCCTCTCCGCTCTGGACCTCTATGCTCAAAGTCAAGGCTGAAATTTGTTTTGCAAGGTCTTCCGAAGATTTCTTCACCTTCTTCGCCTTGGCGAGGATCATGTTTTTCTGGTGCTCGAACTGTTTGAGATTTTTGGCGTTGGCTTCCACCGCGAGATTTCTCGGAATAAGATAGTTCCTTCCGTAACCGTTGGCCACATCCACAACGGCCCCCATTATGCCAAGGTCTTTGACGTCTTCTCTTAAAATAATTTTCATGTTTATCTCTCCTGTTTATAGAATTTCATTTAATTTAAATTCTGATGCAAGGGTACATTTTATCTAATAAGCGGTAAAAATTAAAGCCCTGAAAAAAATTTCTTTTACCGAAAATAATTTTTTCTTTATATTTGAAGTGTTATGTCGTATCAGGAAACATCTTCCCCGGGTTCATTATACCGTCCGGATCAAACGCCTTCTTGATCGCCTTCATCATTCCGAGGCTTGTCTCCGACAGCTCCATCCCTATGTACTGCTTCTTTGTAAGGCCTATGCCATGCTCTCCCGATATCGTCCCCTCTAATTTAAGCGTGGCCCTGAAAATGTCCTCAACCGCGACTTTCGCCTTTTGATATTCATCCTCGTCGTTTTTGTCCGTCATTATGTTTACATGTATATTACCGTCGCCGGCATGGCCGAAGTTGACTATTTTTAAACCATACTTCTCTGATATATCCCTGAGCGCCCGCAGCATCTCCGGGATTTTCCCGCGCGGGACCACGATGTCCTCATTAATCTTCGTCGGTTTGATGCGGTAAAGGGCGGGTGAGATGGACCTCCTCGCCTCCCATATACGCTGCCGTGCAAACATATCTTCGGCGATGCTCACTTTGCCTTTCAGTGAAGTGCAGATTGAAGCCACCTTTCCGGTTTCCTCTGAAACAGCGCTGTGAGAGCCATCCACCTCTATCAGCAACAGGGCCTCAGCATCGACTGGCAGCCCAAAAGACTTGTATTGCTCCACTGCAAGTATCGCCTCATGGTCCATAAATTCAAGGGTCCTCGGGATTATTCCGGAAGATGTGATCTTTGCCACTGTCGACGCGGCATCTTCAAGGCGCGAATACATGCATAAAAGAGTTACCGTCTCCTCGGGCAAAGGCAGTAGCCTTAAAAATATCTTTGTCACTACACCCAGCGTACCCTCGGAGCCGACAATGAGTCTCGTCAGGTCATATCCGACAACACCCTTATACGTTTTACCTCCCGTCATCATGACCCTTCCATCCGGAAGGACAACTTCAAGTCCGAGAACGTAATCTCTCGTAACTCCGTATTTTATGGCTCGCGGGCCACCGGCGTTTTCGGCAACATTCCCGCCTAATGTGCAGAAATTCATGCTCGCGGGATCAGGCGGGTAGAAAAGCCCCTCAGCTTCGACTTTCCCCTGTAAGTGTCCGTTAATTACTCCCGGCTCAACAACGGCGACCATATTTTTCTTGTCAATTTCGAGGACCCTGTTCATGCCGTCAAGGGAGAGGATTATCGAGTCTTTGGCAGGGACCGCGCCGCCCGTCATCCCGGTCCCCGCGCCGCGCGGCACAACCGGGATTTTTTTTCCGCTCGCATACGATAATACCTGCGAGACTTCATCGGTGCTCACCGGTTTCACAACCGCCGAGGGCTCGCCCTGCATGGAAGAGGCATCAAAACCGTAACAGAAGAGGTCTTCTTTTTCGGTTGCAGTTCTGTGCCGGAGAGGCAATGCGTCTTCTTTTTTCTTCCTGAAGAATTTAAACGCCATAGTGGTTCAATTATAGCAATCTTCAGGCAGAAAATAATATTCGGGGGCTAACTGTCCACGTATGAATAAAAATGTTTATCTATTGGTATGACAATCTGTACACATTTTTGATCCGCTGTTGTCGGCCCTCAGAAAAAAAACCTGTGTCCCCGATGATTCGCCGTTTGTAATTTCTTTTCCGGGATAATCAACCGTATCGTGCACATCATGACATGTAGCACACTCGAACTGGTCGCCATTAGTTCCATATAAGGGATACTTGCCTTGTGACCCTATAATGGCCTTTCTTTCTCCTGAGCCAAGGGGTTGAGGCGCCGGAAAGCCGTTATTGTCCACGTCATCGGCAGGTTCATAGGTAAAACTTACGGGATGGTTATTTTTCAAATCTAATCCCAGCCTGGTAAAGTCTGAAAAAAGAGGGTCACCATTATTGATGTTGTATGCCGGATCTGTAAAATTTGAACCACGCCCCGGATAATTTACAAGTGTACTGCTTACTCCGTTATGACACGTCATGCAATACGTGGAAGGCGGCTGCAGGGTCTTTGCTTCATCCATGTCGTAACTCGGGCTTTCATACATCGTATAACCTTGAGAAGGTTGGTTCCTGTTCCACAGAGGAGGCGACTCCAGTGGCCTCGAATGGGGCGTATGGCACATCGCACATGTTTCAAGTCTTTTATTTCCATGTCTCATAACATTTACATCATGCGGAGTTCCAATAACACCGGCACCGGCATCGGAAAAAGCGAAGACCAGCAATAACAGAATATAAATAATTCCCTTCATGTTCTACTCCTTTCCGGCTAATGAATAATCATCCTGTTCGTCCGTTTTTTAAAACTGATATATATATCGGCAGGACATATCCAAATATTTAGCAGGCTGCTGGAAAAGTATGTTGGCTGTCATTGCGGACCCTTCGCGGGTCATTCTGGGCGAAGCGAAGAATCTCGTCTTTACGCTCCGGGTAAACTCCGTGAAGCAATCCGCTTCTAATTAATCAGGATGTTTGAGATTGCTTCGTCACTAACGTTCCTCGCAATGACACTGAAAAAACCGACTTTTTCAGCAGCCTGTCAGCTTTAAATTACAGAATGGCTTTGGAGAGGGATGAGGCAGACACTTTTGTACTTACTGTTTTGAGAATATTAATAAGTAAGCAGTAAGCTGGAAATGAGAGGAGGGAATTTATTACAGACCGCGCTATTCGACCATGACAAGCGCTCCGGCAGGAAGACTTCCTGTCAGCTCATCAACGGCCTTGTTCAGTACGTCCTCTGATCTGGACTCCACCGTAATCAGCACGCGATATTCGTGTGTCCCGGTCAGGGGATAAGAGCCGAACATCACCTGAGGGTTCTCCTCAACAACGATATTAAGATTTCCGGCAATCTCCGATTCATGGGCATTGAGATAAAGTTTTTTCAGATAAATGGAGGGCCCCCTGAACCATTCCCTGATCGAAGAAAATTTTTTCTGCAGGTATTCCGGGATGCCCGGGAAAATATATATATTCCTGAAAAGGACCACAGGGAATTTCAGCTCGGAGTTTGAAATAATTTCGGACCCTTCAGGCACTTCCGCCATCTTCAGGACAGGACCGGTTGCAGGTTTCCTGTATCTCTCAAGCAAGACCTTCACGATATCGGGATGAGAAACCATTTGCACTCCGAAACCCTTTGCAATGCCCGCCATTGTGACATCATCATGGGTCGGTCCCACGCCTCCGGATGTAAATACATAGTCATATTTTCGAGAGAAACCCGCCGCTTCTTCGCCTATTGTCTCTATTTCATCAGGGATGACGGATATGCGCCTTACATCAACGCCCAAGCTTCTCAACTCGGTTGCGAGAAAATATGAGTTGATATCGCGCACCTTCCCGGAAAGTATCTCATTGCCTATTATTATTATCCCTGCTGTCTTTGAAGTTTTCATAAAGATACTTTATCAGATTACCTCATGTCTTTTAAATATGCATACGTTTAAATATGCATACGTTGCTTCCCAAATCAAGCGATAACAATCCTGATCGTCTGGTCCGGGGAGTAATCCAATTAATTTATTAAAGTTTTAATATTTCCATGCCGAGTTATATATCAGTAAGCTCTTGTATAAAGGGTCATTATATACAGAAAGATACATAACTCATTTATATGTTTTAGCTATGCTCACGGGGAAGAAGGAATTTCAGAGTTCATTCAGGAACACACGCGCCGGTCTGGCCCTGGCCATTGTGACAGGCTCGGCAGGCTATGCCATAACCTGGGCCATACAATCTCCCCTTCTCGATCCCCTGCTGGCTGCGCTGATACTGGGAATCGCCCTTAAATCATCTATACCGGGAAATAAAAAATTCGGGCCGGGGGTTATGCTTGCGTCCTCAATATTTATTCCCGTCGGCATAGTATTTTACGGACTGCATAATCTGAACTTTGCCAAACTCACGGAAGTGGCCCCTGTCAAGCTGCTCCTTTTGATTGTAGTCATGGTCGTTTACTTTACCGTTATAATTTTTTTAGGCAAATTACTCAAACTGAAAAAACAGATAACATTTCTCACAGCCGCAGGCTCGGCAATCTGCGGGGCCTCGGCCATTGCCGTGGTGTCTCCTGCCGTGGAAGCGGAACCGGACGATGTATCGATATCATTGTTGTCTGTGGCGCTGTCTGCGTTTATCGGCTTTGCCCTTGTCCTTCCTTTTACTGCGGCCCTGTTTGATCTTACATGCAATAATTATTGTTTTATGTCCGGGGCCACACTCCAGTTTACCGGTCTTGTGAAGGTTGCATCGAAATACGCGCCGTTTTTGAGCAAGGAAATGCAGCCCGATGAAATGCTTTCCTTTGCGCTTTCCATAAAGGCGGTCAGATACCTCGGCCTGCTTGTCGCTATCCCGCTCTTGTCAAGCTTTGTGAAAAACAAACTGACGGCGCCATGGTTTCTGTGGGCCTTTCTTGCCGCCGGGTTATTAGGCACATGGCTTTACACAAACCAGAAAATATTTTTCCAGGCCACGCTTGCGCCGTATATCCAGTTTGTTCACACCTTTTCGTGGTCCATTGCAATGTCGGCAATAGGTTTGAACGCGGATGTAAAAGGGCTGTTGAGCTATAGCGGCTCCAAGTCCCTGATAGTCGCCTTTACAGGTTTCATCGCCGCTACGGCGGTATTTCTTGCGGGTCTGTATTTTATTAATTGAAAATGGACAACAAAACTGAATACAAAATCGGCAACCCCAGATCAAGCATAAAAAACAATATCCTTTTGTGGTTTTTCTTTGTCTTGTCGGTCGGCGGCATTACTATCAATATAGTTTTTCAAAACGTCATTCAAAGGACCCTGCTCCTTGAAAAGATCGACCCTTCGGTTGTCGAGCATATCAGCAAGTATATTGCGCTTGTCGGCTCAGGTGTCACAATTGCCGGGATCATTATTATTTTGTTCATCGCATTTTTTATCTCTGAAACAATAACGAAGCCGGTAAGGAAACTGACCGCCGGAATGATCGAGATCGCCCAGGGCAAATTCGACACGCGGATCGAGATCAGCGACCAAAACGAATTGGGGCAGTTAGCAGAGGGTTTCAACATAATGGCCGAGCATATCGAAGACGCCCTGCAGAAGCTGAAGACGTCAAAAGAATACACAGACAATATCATAGTGTCCATACCGTCAATCCTGATTGTGTTAAGCGGCAGCCTGAAAATACTTTCCACCAACATGGGCTTTGAAAAATTTCGTGAGCAATTCCCGCGGTTCTCAGTTAAACAATTCGTTACGCATCTCGAAAAAGAGATCAGAATAAATCTCGGTACGGGAGAAACGATTAAAAAAGAAATTGTCATTGTTCCTGAAGGGTCGGACATAAGCCTGATTTTTACCGCGACAATATCCCCTGTCGGGAACGGGACAGGTACTGATGATGAAGAAAAGGCCCGGGTCCTCCTGACGTTGACGGACATAACAGAGCGCACCAAGATGAAAGAGCTGGTCATGCAATCCAGGCAGGACTGGGAGGATACCTTCAATCTTATCCCGGACATGATCACAATCCACGACAAGGACCTCAACATCGTTCAGGCCAACAAGGCGGCGCAGGAAGTGCTGAAACTGCCGCTGCTGTCCCCCGGCATGATAAATAAGTGCTATAAGTATTACCACGGGGCGGAAAGTGTGCCAAAGGGATGTCCAAGCTGCGAATGCCTGAAGACAGCCGAGGCTTCTACTTTTGAGATATTCGAACCCCATCTGGAAAAGTATATCGAAATAAGGGCGATCCCGCGAATAAACAGCAATAATACACTGGTAGGATTGATACACATTGTCAGGGACATAACGCAGCGCAAACAGATAGAAGAAGAGCACAATCAGCTTCTGAAAGTCGTTACAAGGGCCAAAATAGAGTGGGAAGTGACTTTTGAGACAGTCAATGAATTCATAGTGCTTATTGACAAAGAGTTAAATATCAAAAGGTGCAACAGCAGTTTTGCGCAGTATGCCGGACTGCCCTCCAATAAACTCGTCAACCATAAATGCCCTGAATATTTTATGCCTCACGATGCCGCGGATTTCCATTATTGCCGGAAACTCATAGAAAATGAAGAACCCATGGAGAGGACCGAGATAAGGACCAAAGATGATCACTGGTTCTATGTAAGTCAGCGCCCGATAAGAGACAAAAGCGGCAAATACCTGCATACGGTGCTTATAGCCACGGAAATAACAGACATAAAGAACACCCAGCAGAAATTAAGACAATCAGAGCAAAGCCTGAAGAAACAGGTGGAAGACCTCGAGAAATTCTATGACATGGCCATAGGCAGGGAATTGAAGATGAAAGAGCTTAAAAAAGAAATTGAAAAACTTAATAATGAACTCTTGGCGAACAGGGAAAATGATTTCGTCAAACAATAACACGGCCGCCGCATTTCTCGAAGAATTCATGAAAGACAATTCGGCGCTGCTTGATTCCATTGGTTATCCGGTGTTCATAGTAGATACCAGTCACAATATAGTGACCTCCAACAAAGCGATGAAAATGCTTTGGGGCGACGATTTGCAAAACAGGAAATGCTATGAGCTGCTCCACCAGTGCGACCGGCCCATTACAAACTGTATCCTGGCAAAGACGCTCAAGAGCCTCAATACTGAAGAAATGGAAATCTATGAGCCGGGCCTCAAAAAGCATCTGAAAATAACTTCATATCCGGTCATGACCGCAGGCGGAGATCCCGTCGGCGCCGTCCATTCGATCATGGATATAACCCGGCTTAAGGAGATGGAAGAAAACGACAATGAGCTCATCGAGATATACTCCAGCTCGATAAATGAAATGAAGTCAAGGGAAATGAAGGCCCAAAGGGGAAGAGACGCCTTCCTGAATATGCTTGAGGACATAAGTGATTCATATAAAGAGCTTGAAGACCTTTTCCTGAAGCTGATACGCGTTATGGTCAATGCCCTTGACGCAAAGAGTCCCTGGACCAGGGGCCACTCCGACAGGGTGTCGATGTATGCGGGGCAGATTGCGGAG
>QZJG01000007.1 GCA_003599275.1 Nitrospiraceae bacterium
TGTTTCAAACGTTCACCAAAACCACTCTCAATTCTGGCTAAAAGGTTGCCGATATCTTGAGAAAACTTGTATGTATTGTCGTAAAAGGCATTACTTGTGTCAGTGGCTTTAAAATAAAAGAGGGCAGAAAGTCCCACCGAAAACAGTGCCAATAGTAAAGACAGCAGAGCTGTGAAATCGAATTGCATTGAAAACGGAGTAATGGCAATTTTGTAAGAAATTACTGACGCAATAAGAATAACAACAAAGCTACGTACCTTTATAGGTACGAAATGTTCTTTGGTATCCTCTTCTTCAGGCGAATTGTTCATCGTGTAGCTCCTTTTTTCTACGATTTAACACGACGCTGAGGGGCGCGTTTTCAGCGACCCTCTCGATCGTTCTTGTTAAGACTTTCAAAGTTTGTTCCTGCCGACGAAAAATACAATAAAGCGATGGTAAAGCCTTCCGTGGCGTTAGCAAGATACTCGAAGGTCCCTTGAATCGGTGACGTAACAGATGGCCCCATAAACAAAAAGAGAACGGTGCCAAGAACGGCACAAGCAACATACACGGTTCGTGCCCACTGCTTCAGACGATACAGCCCGATGCTCGAAATAATTAAACCAAGCAATAAGAAGACGCCTGAAATCATCACAACGGTTTCAACTAAAGAAAGTGCTTTGCTGTCATCAGCGTTGACGTAGGTCCTCAATATCTCGGGAAGGTATCGCTCCTCGTAAAGACCGACTATAACTCCCACGACAATTAGAAACCATTGCACAATAATCGAGATTCTTAAAGCGCGTGTAGGCTTATCGATTGGGAAGGCTGCCGATTTGGCATTTGAATTTATAGAATATGCCATCTGTGATATTTCCAGCCCTCTTGTAAATCTTTTCGTCTGGAGGGTCCAAATTACTATGACAAAGGGGAATAATAGAAGAGTAATAAACCAGAGCCTGAGAACGACGCCGATTATTAACACTAGAGAAAGGCCAACGATATTGCTTACAATAATAGCCTTACGTATTTTATCTTCTTGTGCTTTATCAACCAGTATGTAGCCCTTGCCAAAATAACCCCAAGGGAAGAAAACGATTTTACCGTTTTCATCGACCTTGAAGGACTTATCAGCCAAACTTGATAAAAATGGCATTATGATCTCCGACTAACAGTAGGGCGCGGTTTTAGCGCCCCTTTCCATCGTTTTGTTAATTCATTTCCTTGTGTTTAGCTTTCCTTTGGATAAGTCGCACGATCTTTAAAGGTAGTGCAACTATCGGTTTGAGTATGATCTTGAATGGCTTTATCCATTTATAATTCTGACGAAAATAATGCCGTACGAGCTTTTTCTGCCAGTCTTCTGCAACATCCTCTCGTTCTCGATGTTCAGGTGCACATGTTTTATGAACGTGATGGCCTAGTTCGTGATACAGAACATCTGCGAGTAACAGATCCTGAACCAGGGGCACTTTAAGAACAATAACGGGCCAACGATGAATGATTTTATCGACGAAAAGCTCGATTGTAGCTGGCTTCCCTTGCCACTTTTGATGATATAGGCCTCGGCATTCGATTACAGAAATTTTGCGCTTTCTTGATATGGTTTTTTGTCGTCGTCGACTGTGATTTAGTCCATCGGTATTAGTCAGGGTAACAGAATGAAGTCCGCCACAGTATTTCTCTGGAACTCCATCAATAAGGCGCGTCACCGACCTGTGAACCCATGAGGGTGGTAAGAAATCTTTGTAGCTTTCGCAAATTTCGATCTTTGGATTATTGGCCATGCGTCTACATTTTCAGAAATTAACAAGTTATTGAGTAGTTTCCCGATAATATCAGAGGTCTTTGTAGTACGTCAATGAAAAAATATTTCCGTCTTGACGGTTCTTATTGATATCTTTATCATATTTCAGGGGACTAACATTCCATTTGGAGCGTTAGTCCACAAATGGGGCTAATACCGATGCAAAAGATTCCAAACGATATTATGGCGCAATTCGAGGCGGTCCTCATGAAAAAGGTATCGCCTGTTTCGCGTCACGCTGATTACCGGAAATGGCTCAGATACTATTTTGATTTCAGAAGCAAATATCCGCTTCCTGATTCCAAATCGGAACATGTGCGTTTATTTATAGAAAAGTTGCGGTCAAAGAATCAGACCCCTGAACTGCAAAAACAGGCGGCGCATGCGATTTCGCTTTATTTTGAGATGCTGAATGCAAATACAAAGACTGCCAAGGAGGAATATTCCAATAATGTATCGGTGCCTGAGACAACAGCGCAACCGGCACAACACTGCCATGATAGAGACGATATCAGGCAGGTTTCCGTTTCTCGCCTGTCAAACGGCAGTCGTTTTAACGAATGGCGATGCTTGGCGAAATCCAAATCTCCGGCTTGGGACAAGGTTATTGACACGCTTGCCGCAGAGATCAAGACTCGGCATTATTCCCGGAAAACGCTCAAAACATACGCGGACTGGAGTCGTAAATTCCAGAGCTACTTGCAAAACAAACCGCCTGATGAACTTTCGTCGACGGATATAAAAGCATATCTCACCTATCTTGCGGTGAACTGCAAGGTATCAGCTTCAACACAGAACCAACGGAATGAGTAAAATATTCAACGTTTTTATCCCTGCGGCGGGGTTTGGTGAAAGGCTCCGGCCCATCACAAATCATATACCCAAGCCTTTAATGCCTGTTTTAGGCAAACCGGTTTTGCAAAGCGTCCTTGAGAGAGTTTCAGGCTTGCCCGTGAATAGAATCGGAATAAACCTCCACCATAAGAAAGAGATGATCGAGGAGTGGGTCAGCAAATATTTCGTCAGTAGCGGGTTTGAAACCCGCCCTTACGTCCTCTTTCCCGAAGAAGCAATACTCGGCACGGGCGGGGCGTTAAAAAATGCTGAGGGATTTCTAAATGAAGGCACATTCCTTGTACACAATTCAGACATACTCTCCAACATAGATTTGGAAAAACTTCTCGAACATCATTTCCTGTCCGGGAATCTTGTGACGCTTGCCGTGCATGATTATCCTGAATTCAATAATGTTGTTGTTGATGAAAAGGGATTTCTGAGAGGTATTGAGAGAGGAAAGGGTGTTGCCTTCACCGGCATCGCCGTCTATGATTCCGGGTTTCTGAAGTTTCTGCCGGAAGGCGCATCAAGCGTTGTAGACGCATGGCTGAAAGCGATAAATGCCGGATATAAGATCGGCACATTCGATGAGAGCAGGGGAGGGTTTGAACACCGCCACTACTGGAGCGATATCGGCACTCCAACTGCATACGCCTCAGCGGTGTTCGATGTTTTAAAAACTGAAGGCGAGACAGTGTTTGTCCATCCATCTGTAAAGGGTTGCGGGGATGTCGGGACACAAGGATACGTTGTGATAGAAGAGGGGTGGGCCTTCAAAGAAAATATTTCATTGAGAAATTGTATCCTGCTCCCGAAAGGCAGAGAAGAACTGTTTGACCCCTCTGATTCCCCCCTTACAAAGGGGAGAATTGAAAGTGAGTCTTTTGAAAACTGTATCATCGGTCCCGATTTCCGGATAGAGCTTATGGAATCGGAAATTCTGGCCGCTTCCTTTGAGGACGGGAAAAAGCTGATCGGCTCCGGCGGGTCGGACAGAAAATACTACAGGATTAAAAAGGGCAGGAAATCTGCGGTCCTGATGCAATGCAGGAGAGACGACCCTGACTTTGACCGGCAGATGGAATACACGCGGTTCTTCCTGAGGTGTCTCATCCCCGTCCCCGATGTGCTGGAAACGGACCCGGGTGAGAAGCAGGCGGTATTTGAAGACGCAGGGGACACGTCTCTTTATAACTGGCTGAAATGTCCACGTGAAGATGCGGACATGGAGAGCATGTACAGGAAGGTCATTGACGCGCTGGCGCTTATACACACTACCGCGACCGATCATGTGGCAGAATGCCCGCCACTTAAAAGCAGACTTTTTGATTATGAATATTTCAGGTGGGAGACGGCTTACTTTCTTGAAAGATTTCTGGAAGGCATCAGAAATATACAAGCCGCTAATGTCATTGGTCTGGAGGAAGACTTAAACAGTCTTGCGTTTAAGGCGGACTCTTTTCCCAGGACCATAATTCACCGGGATTTCCAGTCACAAAATATTATGGTAACTCGTGACGGCGGCTTGCGAATAATCGATTTTCAGGGGGCGAGGATGGGGCCTTCCGCTTATGATGTGGCATCAATACTTTGGGACCCGTATCATCGTCTTGAAGACGGTCTGAGAGGGCGGCTTGCAGATTACTACATTGGTAAAATAGAGGACAAATTTGATGCTGACTATTTTCGCGAGACCCTGGTTGTGTGCAAATTACAAAGACATATGCAGGCACTTGGCGCATATGGCTATCTTTCCTCAGTAAAAGGTAAAAAATATTTCCTGAAATATGTTCCGGAGGGACTGAGGCTGTTGAAAGAGGATGTTTTATCTGTTGAAAATGAATATCCGGCATTGTATAAATTGATTATGGGCCTGTAAACAGCGAGTATTGGAAAATTTTTTATGCAAGATGAAGTGTTATAATCCAAACAGCTTTTATTTACCCTGTGTTATGGAAAATATTTACCGGATTCCGTCATGAAAGAACAACGAAAATATATAAGGGTGCCGGTGGACCGGCCCGTAATGGTAGTTCTGTCCAATGGCTCAGAGGTCAAGACAAAAATGATAAACATTTCGGTAGAAGGGCTGGCCGTGCTGCATCCTGCTCCCGCGGAAATAGGGACCGAACTGGGTTTCATTTTCACCCTGCCGTGCAAGAGCGGTTTTTTCGAGGTCAACGTTAAAGGTGTAGTGAGGCATTACCATCTCCAGGGAGTAAATTATTACATAGGCATAGAATTGACAAATGTCTCCGCTCATGACAGGGGGATAATTGATGAATTTGTTGCCCTGAAATGCAGGTACTAAATTGTCTCCATCGCCTTGCTGAACAGCACATTCAGCTTTTTACTCTCTTCAACAATCTGCCGGAGTATATCCGCCAGGTCCTTTTTATCCAGAGACTCGGCTTTTGAGGCCCATTCGCCGTAAGTTTTCACGTGGGCCTCATTGTGCTCCAGCCAGTGTTCAAGCAGGTGTTTCAGTTTTTCAAGATCGGTCATTAATTGTCTCCTCCGGTATTATAAGCCGAAGAGCAGGATTGATATCCCGCAGCAGCATATTATTGCGCCGGCAATGGCGTGGGTGAAACGCTCCAGTCTCTTTACCTGAAGGAAGTCGATACCGAACGTCGATATCAGCACTATGCCGAGCATTGTCAGGATTGTTGTACCACCAAAGATACCGGTGACCAAAAGTAAACCGGCAAGGCTGTTTTTTGCCGCCGGATACATGAGCATCGGGATCAACGGCTCGCATGGCCCCAAAATGAATATTATGAAGAGCACCCATGGGGTCATGTTCTTTTTGTTCTTAGCTTCATGGACGTGCATATGTTCAGTTGAATGGTCATGGTGATGAACATGATCAACATCGCCTTCATGCATATGAAGGTGCTCATGGGATTTATGCCTCATTGCCCTTCGAATTCCCCAGACAAAATAAACCAGGCCGAATGCGATGAGCGCCCATGTCGCCAGTCCCCCCCGGAATGATTCAGCCGCTTCAACCGAAGAAACAGCGAAACCGAACATGATCCCCAAAATACCGAGCAGGACGGAGCTCAGCACATGTCCCGCTCCGCACAGGACGGTGACCCATACTGTCTTGCGCAATGACCATTTACCCGATCGTGACATGGCGATGAACGGCAGATAGTGGTCAGGCCCCAATAGTGTATGAAAGAAACCTATAGAGGCAGCGGCTGCTGCAAGGACCAATATTCCGTCAGTCATGAAAGTAACCTCTTATCTTTTTATCTTAGCGCCGTTTCATTATAATCCGGCAAATAAATAAGCCACGAAGACTTACGGTCTGCCGACCGTTTAAGCCTTCGTGGCTTATTGTGGTTATATTAATAACACAGAGAGGGAAAGGAGTCAATAGCTGTTTTCAGGAATTCATTTACGCCATGTCGATGGAGATGAGGACGTATTCATTTTTTTCCCTGAAATAAACGACGGCCCCTCCGTCTTCATTTTCATAGACGACGACGTCATTGCTGAAGTCTTTCACCTTCTTCAATCTCATCATCTCCGTCCTGATGAGTTGACCGCCCTCGATAATTTTTACTTCTGCCTGCATATGCCTTTAATCCGATGAATTGATGTTCCCTGTTTATTTGGCCTCGCCTTCCTTGATGGAAAGCAGCTCTACTTCAAAAATCAGTGTCTCGTTCGGCCCTATTTCCCCACGCCCCGCGCCGCGCTCGCCGTATGCGAGACCGGACGGGATAAAGAGCTGCCATTTCGAACCGGGATTCATAAGCTGAAGCGCCTCGGTCCATCCCGGGATCACGCCGTTTACTTTAAGGGTGACCGGCTGACCGGAGCCGTATGAGCTGTCAAATTCGGTCCCGTCTGTCAGTGTGCCCCGGTAATGAACACTTACAGTATCTGTCGCTTTCGGTTTCTCCCCGGCGCCCTCTTTGATGACCTTATATTGCAGTCCGCTCGGCAGAGTCACAACGCCCTCTTTCTTTTTGTTCTCAGCGAGGAATTCCTCTCCTTTTTTCCTGTTTTTCTCCCCACGCTCTTTTAATTGCTCCATTTGCTTGGCCATCATTTCGTTGTTGAGGTTTGTCATGGTTTCCCGGAATTCCTCCTCGGTCATCAGGGGCTTCTTCCCTGAAAGCATGTCTTTTATCCCTTTGGAGAGTATATCGGGGTCCACGTCAATGGACTGCTTTTTCAGGCTGTTCCCGATGTCCATCCCGATGCCGTAACTTACCTTGTCCCTTTGTGTCTTCAGTACCATTTTTTCTCCTGCGCTGGCAGTGCTTGCCAAAAAAATTATCCCTGTAATTGCAACTAATAATTTCATTGGGTCCTCCGGTTTAATTATTTACTGTTTTACAGGGAATATTATATTACCATTCTGTTGAATTGTCCATGACTGGAAGGCAGAACGAAATATATTTTCACTATGGAGTCTGTAGTAACCGAGATTGTGCAGGCCGCCGAGTTCTACCTTGCAAAAATCCGTGAGGGTGATCTTTGCGCTTGACAACGAGGAGACAAGGGTTATCTGTTCTTTGGTACTGGTGATTCGGATTTAATAATTTGCCTTAATTTCAGCTTCTACCAATTCTTTTAATTGACCATAGCCAAAGCTTGGAAGCGGCTTTCCATTTACAAAAAATTCAGGTGTTTGCCTGACATTGAGAGCGTCGGCATCTGCAAGGTCCTGCTCAATACGCCTGGCAATTTCAGGACCATTCATATCAGTTCTGATTTGTTCAATATTCAGTCCTGCCTCAGGAAGAAACTGCCATATTAATTCGGGGTTGGGACTATGATGGCTTGCCCAGATATGTTGACTATTAAACATGACCTCCAGAGTTTCCCAAAACTTTCCCTGTTTCCTCGCCGCTTCAAGTATCTTCACAAAATAATCTGAGCCTGCATGAAAAGGAGCGTATCTGACAACAAGTTTTGTCTTGCCCGCGTTGGCAGCCATCAGGTCTTTAACGAGAGGATAAAAATCTCTGCATGTTTCACACGCAGGGTCAAAAAATTCTACGATATAAACTTTTGCATCATCACTGCCATATGTCAGTGAATAATCTCTGACAAACGTTGAAGCGTTTTCTCCGGCCATAAAGCTTAGTTTTGTTGCTTGCCGGCTTTTATAGAAATAACTGCCGAGCGCAAACGCGATTACCAGGCAAATCGCTGAAATTAAAACTATATTTTGTTTTTTCATTGCTTTCTGTTTTTCTACTGGTTTCTGATTCTTTATTTTTTTTTGCTTTTTCATTTGGAAAGCCTCCTCTTTAATATAAATAATAATACCACTATCGTTGAAAATGATATTAACGACAGCATGGGAATCGTGAAAATACCAAACAGGTTGATGTAGTCTTCTGTGCACGAAACGCCTTTACTGCAGGGTTGTATGCTTTCAGGAATAATCCCGGTATAAAGAAGGTTATGGTAGAGTGCGATGAACCATCCTGCTATGGCCAACGGAAGGGCAAATTTAACAACGCTTTTATCTAAGGGAAAGAGCCCCACCGTCAATATCAACACCAGGGGGAACAAACAGATCCTCTGATACCAGCACAAAACACAGGGAGCAAATTTCATTATCTCGCTGAAAAACAGGCTCCCCAGCGCAGAGATAACTGCTATCAGCCAACATATAAAAAGAATAGTCCAGTTTGAATTGGACGTTTGATCTGAATGAGGCATTATCTTATTCTCCATAATTGAGGCACGATTGTAAATTGCATACAATGAGAATGCTCCATATATTGAGCAGGTAGTCAAGTCGAGGGTTTCGGATGCCACAGGAATGCAGGAATGAAAACCGGAGACGTTCTTAACTTCATTAACCTTGAATATTTGCTATAATTTAGAAACCGTGGGGCCGAATTGTGGGTGTTCAAATTGAGATGTTGTAAGAAAATTATATTTGCAGTTTTTCTTCTCTCCCTCTGTATATCCTCTCAGTTATTCGCAGGAGATTCCAAAATCATCAGGGGCGCGGTAACGAACGTCAGTGACGGTGACACTGTTGTCATCAGACCTTTCACCGGAAATCTCTTCAAGTGCAGGCTTTACGGTATCGATGCGCCGGAAGTCCCTCATGAAGGCGAAGCCGGGCAACCACACGGGCTTGCGGCTGACAGGGAGCTCCGTAATCTTGTACTGAATACAACTGTTGATGTCATTCTCATGGGCGATTCATCATATGACCGCGAGATTTGCGTCATCAAGAAGATGGGTGTAGACATTAACCGTGAAATGGTGAAACGCGGATATGCCTGGGCATACCGTCAACATCTTGAGCGGCCCTATTCATCGAAGTATATCGAAGCTGAAGAAGAGGCGCGGAAGATGCGTCGCGGACTGTGGCAGCAGACGAACCCGACGCCGCCGTGGAAGTTCAGAAAACGCCATAAATAACGATCAAGTCGAGCTACATTGCGGGGTCCGGCAGTCCAACAGAATTTGTGCTGATAATTTTATTATTTATCTTTCATGGCCTGTTGAATATCTTCAACTAAATCATTAAGGTTCTCGATGCCGACAGAAAGTCTGAGCAAGTTGTCCGAGATGCCCAGGCGTTTTCTTACCTCCGCCGACACCTTCTGGTGTGATGTAGTGGCCGGGTCGCATATGGTGCTCTCGACACCGCCGAGACTAAGTGTGGCTTTTATTAGTTTCAGCCGTTTCATGAAAGTGATAGCCGTCATGTCTTTAAGTTCAAAAGAGAGCATTGCTCCATAACCGGCCATTTGATTGCGGGCAATCGCATGACCGGGGTGGTTTTCAAGGCCGGGGTAATTTACCCGGGCAACATTCGGATGCTTTTCAAGGAACTTTGATATTTCAAAAGCATTCTGCGACTGTCGCTCAACGCGAAGTGCAAGCGTCTTCAGGCTCCTTTCGAGCAGGTAACAGCTCATCGCGTTGAGACTGCCCCCGAAATTCGCAGCCGTTTTCCTGATGAGCGCGGCAATCTCTTTATTCGCAAGCGCAATGCCGCAATATAAATCGCTGTGTCCGCCAAGATACTTTGTCCCGCTGTGAATAACCACGTCAATGCCGAGTTTGAAAGGATTCTGGTTGATCGGCGTTGCGAAGGTATTGTCGATAATTGTGAGAATGCCTCTCCGCCTGCCGATCTCCGCGACTGCGCGCAGGTCAACTACATTGAGTAAAGGGTTGGTCGGACTCTCAATGTAGATTATCCGGGTATTCGGTTTAATCGCTTCTTCAATCGTCTGTGCTTCTTTTCCTGTTAAGGTGAAGGAAATGCCGAGCCTGCTGAGATGTTCTTCAACAAAGGCATGGCTTCCGCCGTAAATCTCGTCCTGCACCACGGCATGATCACCGCTGTTCAGCAATGCAAGCAAGACCGTGCTTATCGCAGCCATGCCCGAGGAAAAGACAACACCGTCTTCCGTTCCTTCAAGCTCGCAGAGTTTTTTTGCGACAGCTTCCTGGTTCGGTGTGTTGAAGTATCTCTGATACAACCGTACGTCGGTGTCGAGATATCCGTAGGCCGATGAAGTGAATATCGGCGTGTTTATTCCGCCGGTTTGGGTATCCGGGTAACCGCCCGAGTGAATGCATTTTGTTTCAATGTGCATGGGTTCTCCTTTCTGTGTTCATTTAACAAAACGATTAATAATACCTCAATAACTGAATAAAAATATGTATGACTTGAAGAATGGGTGTAGGGCAACCTGCGTAGAGGAAAGATCTTTATGCTTTATTTTGCAAGTACAAATTCATTAGAATAATCAGGTTGCTTTGCAGATATGCCGGCAGTTATAAATTTTTAATAACGTAATTCAGCAGCGACATGAAAAAATTCCATATTCGAACATTTGGCTGTCAGATGAATGTCCACGATTCGGAGAAGATTGCGGGCATTTTGTCCGAGTCAGGTTATGTCCATGCCGAGTCCGTTAATAATGCCGACGTGATCGTTATTAATACATGCAACATCAGAGAGAAGGCGGGGCAGAAATTTTACAGCGAACTGGGCAGGCTTAAGGCGGTAAAGAAAAACAAGCCGCATCTGAGAATTGCCGTGGCAGGCTGTATTGCGCAACAGGAAGGCGCTGATCTGTTTAAAAAATTTCCTTATGTGGATTTTATTTTTGGCCCACAGAATATTGATCATTTGCAGGAATGGATTCAGGAAGACTCTTTTCGTTCAGCATTGGGCGATAATCCGGACTTTCACAAAAAGACATTACCTGTAAGAAGGGAAGGGCGGCTAAGGGCCTGGGTGTCGATAATGTACGGATGTGATAACTTTTGTACTTACTGCGTTGTGCCATACACGCGTGGCAGGGAAAGAAGCAGGCCGGGCGCCGAGATATACAGCGAGATATCAACACTCGCTGAAGCAGGATTCAGGGAAATAACCCTGCTCGGACAAAATGTAAACTCCTATGGGAAAAATCTTGCAGGCTATATGGATTTTCCGGACCTTCTCAGGATGATTCATGAGATTGAAGGAATACAGAGAATACGGTTTGTTACCTCTCACCCCCGGGATCTGTCGGATAAGCTTGTTAATGTCATGAAAGACCTTCCCAGGCTTTGCGAACATATCCATCTTCCAGTTCAGTCCGGATCTGACAGAATCCTTCATTTAATGAACAGGGGCTACACATATGAAGAGTACAGGAGAAAAATCGGGACACTCAGGAATGCGATTCCCGGTATAGCAGTTACGACCGATATAATTACGGGTTTCCCAGGTGAAACTGATGAGGATTTTCAGCGCACGCTGAATGTCTTGACCGAGATAGAATACGATGGGATATTTGCCTTTAAATATTCTGAAAGACCTGATACAAAGGCATGTAACCTTCCAGGACCTGTCGAAGAAAGGACCAAATCCCGGCGTCTCTCCGAAATACTGGAGTTACAGGAACTCGTCACCTACCGAAAAAACAAGGCATTAGAGGGAGAAATACTTGAAGTTTTAGTTGAAGGAACAAGCGAAACCGATAGTAATAAATTGACTGGACGGACACGGACAAACAAGATTGTGAATTTCTATGGTGATGAAAAAGACATTGAAAAGGTGTTGTATGTGAAAATAATCGAGGCACGACAACACTCGCTTAATGGTGAGATTTATACAGGATAATGTATCGTAATTTTTAATTATATAGTTGAATTAACCCACCAATAAGAATACATTACTTTAAACAGTTAGCTAATGAAAGTAGCCATTGCAACACTTGGATGTAAGGTAAACCAGTCAGAGAGCTCTTCAATTGAGGGCATTCTGCGTGAAAACAATTTTGAAATTGTTCAGCATACTGACAATCCGGACATAGTCATTGTTAATACGTGCACTGTAACAGCGAAAAGTGACTACCAGTCAAGACAGCTCATAAGAAAGGCTGTAAGATCCGGAGCAAAAGTTATAGCCACTGGCTGTTATGCACAGTTAAGACCTCATGAACTATCAATAATTGAGGGGCTCGATCTTGTACTCGGGAACTCTGCAAAACACAAGATCGTTGATTACATTATGAGCTTGCCGAAGAAACCCGGCAAACCGTCAATTGATGTTGATTTGCCTGGATCACCGATGGTTTTACAGCCATACCATTCCAGCAGGACCAGGGCTTTTCTCAAGATACAGGACGGTTGTAACTTCTCTTGTTCGTACTGTGCGGTCCCAATGGCAAGAGGAAAAAGCCGAAGCCTTAGTCCTGAGGACGTTCTGGGTGCAGTTAAGCGACTTGATTCAGATGGATACAAGGAGATTATTTTAACCGGAATACATATTGGTTCATATGGGTTAGACGTTCAACCTAAAAGTTCTTTAGTACATCTTATAGGTATCCTGACAAGCGCTAATAAGCACATACGTTTCAGATTGAGCTCAATAGAACCGCAGGAATTTAAGAGCGAGATCCTGTCTTATATAAAGAAAGGCTCAATGTGTGCGCATCTGCATATTCCCTTACAAAGCGGATCGGACTACATCCTGAAGGAAATGCACAGAGGGTACACGACATCTTTTTACATGGAACTTATCGACAAGATAGTTTCAGAGTGCCCGGATATCTCTATAGGCACAGACATAATCGTTGGCTTTCCCGGTGAAAGCGAAGTCGATTTCACCAAAACAGCAGATATATTGGACCGGTTGCCTCTAAGCTACTTTCATGTCTTCCCTTATTCAAATAGGCCTGGCACCCAGGCTTCTTTATCTGCAAATCAGGTGGATAAGCGTATCAGCCGGGAGAGGGTAAAGACGCTGTTGGAACTTTCCCGCAAGAAAAGAGAACGATATAAGGCCAGAAACGTTGGCAGGATACTGGATATAATAGTAGAAAGAAATACTGGAACTGATGGCCGATTCATAGGAATTACTGACAATTACCTCAGGGTATCAATTACTTCTGAAGGCCTTATTCCAGGGCAGCGCCTAAAGGCGAGGGTCATTTCTTTGACTCAATCAGGCTTGTCGGCAGAACTTCTCGCACAACCCCTTTGAAAATATAAAAATTGCTGTAACGTGGCGTTTTTCTGATGTTTTCTATGTGCCTAAAAGTTGTGCAAACCCTGAAATTCCCATTTTGGAAGCCATTTCAAGGGGGAGGCCACGAATAGTTTCAACATCTTTTTAACAAAAGTTTGACGTACCCAATGTCCGATAAGATATATTATGTAAAGTTAAAGTATTGTCATAAATTATCCGAAAGGGTTTCTTGTCGGGGATGGCTTATAAAATATTTAAAATTGATGAGGGGAAAGATAATCTGGAATCAAGGTTTAGATTGGTTCTTGATGATGAGAATATTGATGTTATTTTTACTCGTAAGACCTTCCGGAGTGTTTTAGAGTCTCTTTTTTTCTCTTCTAAGCGTATTGGCTCTATTCTGAGACTTCTTAATAAAAATTTTCCAGTTTCTGTTAAAGCTTGTCGTGTTTCTCTTGAAGAAAAATATAATGACAGGGAGTTAGTCGGGTTATTAAGGTTTTACGGTTTTAAGGTAAGAAAAAAGGATTGTCGGATGGATTTGTTTCAGGCTGTTAAGATTTTAGAGTCAAGGGGGTATGAGGTATTTGGTCAACTTGAGGGTGTGCCCTATTCTTCCCCTGTTTTTGGAAGAAATTAAATAATGAAAGGTGGTGATAGAGATGGTTTTTAAAATTGATGGTGAGGTTATTTCAAAGTCTGGAAGCAAAAAGGGCGGTGATATTCTAAATATCCTTGTTGATCGTCCTGATCGTTCGGGCCGTGATGTTATCGCGGTATTTATGAAGGGGGTTACTTCTCATAAGGTCGGGGACTTGATTGAGCTTCAAGTTTCGTCCTTTGTGAAGATGGCTTATGAAGCGTAAACAAAAAATAATGCTGCTACTGGTGGTCTTGATATTGCCTTTGTTATCGGTCTATGTTCCGGTAGCTTTTGCGACTTTTGAAGAGGGTTCCGCTAATATTTCAGATTGGGGGGGTGGCTATCTCTATACAGAATTAGGCGGTCCTGCTTGGAATTACACGGTACAGGTTTATGACCTTCTCCGGAATTGTGATTATTCTTGTAAGTTCCTTCATGGTGGTTTGTCTGGTGAAGCTCGTGTTAGGTCAAGAGATGGTGTCAATGAGGTGATAGCAGTAATTCAAGGTCAAGCTATCTTTACGCGGTTGAAGTCTGATTTTGAGGGGAAAGGGGTTTTGGCTGTTCTTTCATCTGTTGAACTTGAGCCGTTGGATTTTTATGGATGTGAACAGATAACTACTCAAGATAATACTACACAATACGGCTTGGGTTTGTTACTCGGCCTGTTTATTGTTGGAGTTCTCATGTTTGCATTGAGGTAAAAGGAACTTATGGATTTAATAATCGAGGGTATTCAGTCTTTTGTAAAGTTTGCTGCTCCTTTGATCGCTGTTTATTTTGTTGTTCGTATTTTGAAAAATATACTTTCGTAGGCTTCCCGATATTTCGGAAGAAAGGGGGTGATGATGATGAAGAAAATACAGGCTCTTATGTTGTCTGGTGCGCTTGTCCTGCTTTCAACTTCTGCTTTTGCACTTGTTGATTATGCGGGCGTGGCCGATGGGATTGAGGCTGAAATAACGGCTGCTATCCCTGCCTTCATAACTCTGATCGGGTTAGTTGTAGGCGTTCCCCTTGCGTTCAAAGTTGTAAAAAGGATTGCAAGGTAGAACGGTTCTCCCTGCTCTCGGATGCTTCCGGGGTGTCCGAGGGTGGTAAAAAAGAAGTGCTGTTGTATGTCTCTATCGAAAATAATTAATTGTGGGTGGTTCTGTGAGGTCAAAAAAGGGGTGTTTGTGATAAAAACGGTATTATTGGCTGTATCTCTTGTTTTTCTTCTCTCGTCAATTTCTTATGCAGAATGTGAAGCTCTGGAATATGATTTTACTGCTTATGATAGCTTGATGGATGGCTTGAGTGTTTATTTTCCTTTTTCGGTTCTAAGCTCTGTTACGAATTGGGCTGTGTCGGTGTCGGAGATGGTTCCTTTGAGTCCTGCCGGGTATGAGTTAACCTTGTTCGGTAATACGTTTGTGCCTCTGGCTTTTCTTGATTCTGTAGCTGCTGATTATTTTTTTACAGGTATGCGTTGGCTGTTTCTTGTTCTTGTGGTTGTCCAGTTCGCTTCTCATGTCCTGAGCCGTATTTTGTGAGGTAAGAAATGCAAAAAAGATACTTTAAGATCGCTTTAATTTTATTTTACACTTTGCTTTTGATGGGCTGTGATGACCCTATTGATTCTGCTTATCAGTGGGTTGATTCTTTATTCCTTTCCTATGTTGAGCCGATTGTTTGCTGGCTTTATACGTTTTTTATTAAGTCGATGCAAGCTATTGTTAATTTTAATATTTCTCTTGTTCTCGGTTTGCTCTCGGTGCTTCCGGAATATGAGGTGAATCTTCCGGATTTGTCGGAGTATGAATTTTTTCGTTATGCTGCATACTTTTTGCCTCTCTCGGAAGCTGCTACAATGATGAAATATTTAATTATGTTTTATGTCTCGTTTTGGGTTGGAAGGGTCGTCTTGAGATGGCTAAAGATAATGAGATGATATTAATTAAATTTTTCTTTCCTCTCTTTCTCGTCCTTTTGTTTTCTGCTCCTGTTTTTTCTTGTTATCCTCTTGTTGTTGCATTTGAAGGAAAGTGTGCTGTGGGTGATTGGGTTAAACGTGCTAAAGAAGAATGGGTATGCCCTGATGGTTTTGTCCTGTCCTCTGTTGGTGAGCTTGGAACAGGTTGTCCAGGTGTTGAAGCTTCAAAAATAAAAGAGTGGGATAATCCTTCCGAGCCTCCGGGTATTGGTCAAGGTGTTTTTTCGCCCGCATGTTATCCTGATCATTCCGAATGGATGGAAGCAGGTGCGTATGAGAGGGTTGTAAAGGAATGTTATCATATTTCGGTTGCTCCTCCATCTTGTGTAAATAATTGTGAAGGAAATTATCAACCTACAGGGCCTAATTGTGAATGTGAGTGCGTTATATCTGATGATGATGTCTCGGATTGTGAGTATGTGAATTCTAATAATTGTACAGTGAATGTTAAAGATGCTTTTTTGAATAATTCTTATGCTATTGAATGTGATGAAACGGGGCAAGCACGTATTCATGTTTTTGTCAAAGAATATCTTTGGAGTCCTTTTATCGGTGATGAAGAGGGAATGGACGGGGTTTTTAAATGTGTTGACATTGGTGAATATCCTCTTGGTACGTTCGATGTTTATAAGGTAGTTGATGGTGGTGGTGAAATATCCTTTTTAGTGTCAACGGCTTTTGCTTATGAGGAGCAATTTTTGTGTAGTCTGTCGTATCTATCATCAATGTATTGTGCGGTTCCTAACAGTTGGGATTGGAAGTATGAGATACGGCCTTCTGAATGGTGGGGGCGTTGGGAGTCATTCTTTGCTTATTGTGAAGAGCCGGCCTGTAGTGTTGAATTTGATACTTCTTCCCTTGATATTCTTCGTGATGAAGTGGGGCGGTATTTTCCGTTTTCATTGTTGTTCGAGTTGGTGGATTTTTTTGATTTCTCCGGTGGATCTGATGAGCTGAGAATATCGCTGCCGTATGTTCAAGAAATTGTTATTCATTTTCCGGATATGGCGTGGTTCCGGGGCCTGTTATTTATTGGGCTATGCGTTGGCATAGTGAATTATTTTATGCGGAGGTTTTTATAATGGTTTATCATGTTGCGGGTCGTCTTGGTTCTGGAAAAACGCTTTATTGTGTAAATAGGATTGTTGATGCGTTTCTCTATGGTGATCAGCATATTTATACAAATATCCGTCTTGTGGATGGTTGGGATTTTCTTTTCTCAAAATATCGTTGTCGTGGTGTGTTGTCGTTCCTTCGCTTTTTTCTGATGCCTTTCAATACTCTGTTTGATTATCGTTTGTGGATTGCCGCTGGTGTGGCTTCTCGTTATCACTATATTCCAACTCTTGATGCTGCTGTCTCTGCGTGTATGGCTCTTGGGGCTGCTCCCGAGGGGTCAAGGCTGTTTATTTGGGATGAAATTCATCTGGACTTAAATTCAAGGGCGTGGAAGAGTACGAATAAAGATTATATAGAATTTTTTTCAATGTCTCGCAAGCTCGGGTTTGATATTCTCATGACTTCACAGCTTCGGGGGTCTGTTGACAGACAGATGCGTGAATTGGCTGATGTTGGATATGAGTTTAAGAATTTAAAACACCTTAAGCCTTTTGGGATTCCTATTATCCCGGTTAATGTTGGATTGCTGGTTAAGAGATGGGCTAATAAGGGGATGGACGCTGTAGATTCAAAGACGGTGTTTGTTGGTGCTGGTATTGTTCGTTATTCGTCCGAGGTTTCTAATTTTTATAATACTCGTCAAATAGTTTCTGAACATGATAACAGTGTTCCTCATTTATGGTCGTCTGGTAAGGAAGGCGGTTTGTGCGGTCGCTGTCATAGGAATAAGTTTTTTATTAAGTATGGGAATTTTGTTAAAGAGTACGGTTCAGAAGAAATAGATTATGGTCTTGTTAATCGTTTTTATGAAGGGGGTGTCGATGAGTAAAAAAATAAAAGGTGTGAAGCGTAGATTTAAAATGAAGCGCGTTGTCAAAAAGATTGTGCAGCTTGAACTTTTTCCGGATGTGCCCGGGGGAAAACGGCGTAGCCGTTCCTCCGGGCCTCTGGGGTATTTATATAAAGGGTAACAAGTCATTCATATGCGACTAATCAAAGATGATTATATACAGCTTGAGAATATTGAAACGGGTGAACAGATTGTAATTGAACGCAGAATGACAAGGTATAGACGAATAGGGATGGGACTCCTTAACTCGTTAAAAATAGACAAGGGCTTTGTGAAGCATATTATTCTTACTCAAAAAGAAGAAATGTATCAACCGAAACATTTAAATTATTTTATGAGTGCTTTACGTCGTAAGTATGGGAAGATTCGATATTTATGGACTGCTGAGACTCAAGAACGTGGTGTCCTTCATTGGCATATGATATGCGCTTTTGATTGGGAAACAGAATTTGGGAAAGATGATGTCGTAGCAATTCAGAGGTTTTGGAAGTTTGGGCAACTTGAAATTGTACCTGTTCGTAAGCCGAATATCGAATATTTGTTGAAGTACATAACAAAGGCTCTTGATACTGTTGTTGAAGGTGTTAGGCGTATAGGCTCTTCGAGGTTCCCGGGCTATCTTAAGCAGTCTTGGAAGCGTGTTGTTAAGGTGTTTGAGCATTTTATTGATTGTGGTTACCCTAAGTGGGATGAGTTTTACTGGCAGAATGGGCGTGCATATGCGAAACGTGTTGATGATGATGGTCGGATTTTGGAAAAGATATTGATTTATCGGCCTCCAAAAGAGTGGGAGTTTGTAAATTCTTTTTCAGAATTACCATTTTAAAAAAAAAGACAGGGGTTTATTCCCTGTCTCGGTACTTTTTTAAAAGACAGTCTATGCAGCAAAATGTTTTGATGGTTTTCTCTTCTTCTGAAAGGGTGATATAACTTAAGCCTGCGGATAGTGTTTCTTTACAAAAAGCACATATAATTTTTTCTGCCGTCTCTTTCGTTACTGTGTTGATAATCATCTTTTGGATCCTCCTTTGAATTTTTTTTACTCTCAATTTTTATTGAGTAAAAAAAAATCAATCTCAAAATAATAATATTAAAAACGTCTTGACGAAAAAAACATGACAAGTAGCGTGTTGAAGTGAATGATATTTTAAAAAAGTAACTTGGCGTGTTTTTTTAGCTCCTGAAAGGCGCGTTTGTCCGTTTTTAATCCCTTTCGAGTTTTTAGTTGTTGCGCGTCTATAAATAAAAAATATAAAAATGCCGATTATGATATTTGAAAGGGGGTGTTTTTGTGAAAATAATATTTTGTCTTTTTGTGGTGCTGTTTTTGATTGCGTTGTTTTATAAAAAGCGTGTTGGTGTTTTCTGTATTTATAAGAAAAGGGTGTCGCTTCTTACTAATGCGGAGCGTTCTTTTTATGGTGTTCTTTTGAGTGTTGTTCCGGTTAATGATTATGATATTTTTTGCAAGGTGCGGTTACTGGATATAGTTTATCCAGATCGGAAAGGCTATGCTCATTTGAATAGGGTTAAGTCTAAGCATATAGATTTTTTGTTGTGTAGAAAAAATGATCTCTCCCCTGCCCTTGCTATTGAGCTTGATGATTTTTCACATATTGGGCGTGAAAGTAGGGATTGTTTTAAAGATGAGGTGATGAAGTTGGCTGGTGTCCCTTTGGTTCGTTTCAAGGTGCGTGCTGCTTATAATCTCGTAGCTGTGAGCGCTGAAATAATGAAAAACTTGCAAGTTTAAAAAAAAATCACTTGACAAGATATATTATGTTAAATTAGATATTGATTGTGGGCCATTGAGGCAATTTAAGGGAAACGGTTATGAGTTAATTAGCTTCTAAGGTTGGCGTTGAGAACGTTTTTAAGTTGTTCAATAATGCGTGAATGTAACGTATCAACTTCGGGATCAGTGAGTGTTCTGTCTGCTGCCCTGTAGCGGACTGAGAAGGCAAGACTTTTCTTGTCCTCAGGGACCGGTTTCCCCGTATAAATATCGAATAATGAGACTGCTTCAACGAGATCTGAAGTAATGCCTGAAATCGCTACCCCGGCCTGCTCTACAGTTATGTCTTTCGATACAATTATAGCGATGTCCCGTTCAACGCAGGGAAATTTCGGCAGCGGTACAAATGTTGTTTTAGCGGCTAGAATCGCCGGTAATTTTTCAATATGGTCGATTTCAAATATCGTGATGTCACCCCTGAGATCAAAGGCCTCCATGACGTTAGGATGCAGTACGCCGATCGATCCAATTTTTTTACCATCCATGAATATGGAGCAGGACTTTCCCGGATGAAGATAGGGTTCTGGTCTGTCCGCTTTAAAAGAGTATTGTCCTGTTTTTAAATCCCCCAGAAGTTTTTCAAGCGCTCCCTTTGCATCATAGAAACCTTCGTGTCTGTCCTTCCATAGTGAAAGGGCCGCGTCTTTGCTGAATATGGCAGCCAATTGAATAACCTCATGGGGCAGTCCTTCGTCCGATGAAAGAAACACCTTCGACACTTCAAAGAAGCGGATGTCCCTTTCGCCCCTGTTCATATTCAAACCAACATTGCCGAGTAATGCCGGTATCAAAGTGGTCCTCATTGCAGAATCTTCTTTACGAAGAGGATTTTTAATGGAAATCAGATTCCTTCTAACATCGTCAGGCGGAATGTTCAGTCTGTCGAGCGTGTCAGGATTCAGAAAGCTGTAATTGATTGCCTCATTGAATCCAGATCCTGTCATTGAATTTTTTATAACCTTGATAACGTCCTGTTGTTTATTCACAGGTGCAGGCCGCATTCTGATATCCGGCAATGTGGTCGGTATCTTACCATAACCATACAATCTCGCTATATCCTCTATTATGTCGACGTCTCTCCGGACATCCCGTCTGAACCCCGGGGGTGTGACAATCAACTCATCCCCTTCCCGTTCGATTTCAAATCCAAGATTGCTCAATGTCTTCCGTATAAAGGATTCTTCAATGTCGATGCCGAGGAGAGAGTTTATTTTTTCAATCCTGACCCGTATCTGTTTTGATACAAAAGGGTCGGGATACATGTCAGTTAAATGCGAGACCTTTCCGCCTGCAATTTCCACGATCATCCGGGTGGCCCTGTCAAGAGCGGACACGACGCTGTTTATATCGACCCCTCTTTCAAACCTGTAGGAAGATTCCGTCTTGATATTCAGAGACCTGGATGTCCTTCTTACTGAGACAGGATTGAAATATGCGCTTTCAAGCAGGATGTTCATTGTCGATGAAGATACCTCTGTGTTCAGTCCGCCCATAACTCCGGCCAATGCAACGGGTTTTTCCTCATCCCATATGAGCAGCGTATCATTATTCAGTATCCTTTCTTCATCATCGAGTGCCCGGAATTTCCTCTCCTCTCCGGCCGTCTTGACTGCGATCCTGGGCCCGGCAAGCTTGTCCAGGTCAAAGGCATGCAAGGGTTGTCCCATCTCCAGAAGCACATAGTTTGTGATGTCAACGATATTACAGGAAGTCCTGAAACCGTGAGCTTCAAGTCGCTTTACCACCCATTCAGGGGAAGGACCCGGCTTTACGCCCAGAACAAGTCTTGATGCGTATCTGCGGCAGAGATGGGGACCATTGATTTCAACATCAGGTCCCCTGCCCTCTTCTTTTTGAATTTCAGCGGAAATAGTTTTTAGTGGGAGTTCCAGGATCGCAGCTAACTCGCGTGCAATCCCGGTGATGCTCAGACAGTCCGGTCTGTTTGGGGTGATATTGATATCGAGAATGGTATCGTCCCCGACCTCGTTCAGGCCTTCAACCTCGAAACCGGACATGGTAAGGGTATGGGCCAATTCTTTTGGAGAAAGATTGAAATCAACAAACTCTTTAAGCCAGCTTACGGATGCCTTCAATTAAATGTCCTTTTTACCCTGTTAAAACTGCTCCAGGAACCTTTTGTCGTTTTCGTAAAACAGCCGGATGTCATCAATGCCGTATTTCAGCATGGCAACGCGTTCTATCCCCATTCCAAAAGCAAAGCCTGTATATTCATCAGGATTATACCCTGCCATTTCAAAGACTCTTGGGTTGATCATCCCGGCTCCGAGGATCTCAAGCCATCCGGTATTTTTGCAGACGCTGCATCCTGAGCCTTTACATATGACACAGGATATGTCGATTTCCGCGCTCGGTTCGGTAAACGGAAAGAAACTCGGCCTGAAACGCAGCCCTGTATCAGGACCGAAGACACTGTGAATAAACACCTCCAGCACCCCTTTCAGGTCGCTCATCGTGATATGCCTGTCGACCATGAAACCTTCCAGTTGATGAAACATGGGAATATGCGTCACATCCGCGTCACATCTGTAAACCTTGCCCGGCGCTATAACTCTCAGTGGCGGGGTGTTCTTTTCCATAACCCGCACCTGGACCGGCGAAGTGTGTGTCCTCAATACGACATCATCCGTAATATAAAAGGTATCCTGCATGTCCCTTGCGGGATGATCTTTGGGCATGTTGAGCGCCTCAAAGTTATAATAATCGAGCTCGATTTCCGGGCCCTCAGCGACGCTAAAGCCCAATGAGCTGAATATGCTTATGATCTCATCAAGTACCTGAGTTGTAGGATGAAGATGTCCGGTGGGCATGTAACAACCGGGGACGGTAACATCAATGCGCTGTGTCTGAAGTATCCTGTTTAACTCTAAAGCTTTCAGGATTTCTTCATGTTTGCGGGCCAGTTCTTCAATATGGACTTTTGTTTCATTAAGTATGCGTCCGAATTCACGCCGGTCTTCCTGCGGGATCGAAGCAAGGGACTTTAACTTGACGGTGAGGATGCCTTTTTTGCCTAAATATTTTACTTTCAGTTCCTGAATTTCTTTGAGGCCTTCAGCTTTTTCAATCTCCTCCTGTGCAAGCTTCTTTATGGTAAGGATGTCATTTAACATTCCCTTTTTTGACCATTTCTACGAGGTTATTGAAGGACTGCGGATCGTTGTAAGCCATGTCGGCAAGGGCCTTCCTGCTTAACGTGACATTCATGTTCTTTAGTTTGTTCATAAACTGACTGTACGACAGTCCCAGTGCCCGGGTAGCGGCATTGATCCTTATGATCCAGAGAGACCTGAAGTCTCTCTTTTTCAGCCTTCTGTCTTTATAAGCATATGACAATGCCTTGTCAACAGCTTCTGTGGCTATCCTGTAAAGACGGCTTTTTGCGCCGTAATAGCCTTTCGTCATTTCGAGAATTCTTTTTCTTCTTCTCCTTGTTTTAAAACCGCCTCTTGCTCTCGGCATTTATATTTACCTCCCTTGGGAACTTTAAAATTACTGTTATTTTATTTGTCCTTCTTTAGTGGACTGCTGAAGGGCAGACGTAATTATACAGTATTTATTGAAAATTTTGCATACTTCAACCGGCAACCCGGACGAAAAAGAAATTATAATTAAATTACAAGGATGTGACAAAGCGGACAGCTTTCTCAATAAGGAAGCATTTTATTGATGGCGTCGAAATTTGCAGCATGCACCAATCCGCCTTTTCTCAGCTTCTTTGTTCTCTTGGAAGATTTGCTGGTTAAGAGATGGCTTCTAAACGCCTTGCTTCTTTTTATTTTCCCCGTTGCGGTTTTTTTAAATCTCTTGGCTGCTCCTCTATGTGTTTTCAGCTTTGGCATTTTAACACCTCCGATTTTTATTTAGTTAATTGTACATGTAATAAAAACAGAACTCACCTATTATAAGTTTTTCGACTGCAATTGTCATCAGGGGACATGGAAAAAGGTTTTTATCCCAGATTTCTGGGCAACTGTTTGATAAAAGTATGGTTACCCTTCAGGAGTTTTATATGAAAAGTCCACTGAACAATTCGCCGTTCCCGAGGCGTAATTCCAGGCTTTCCAACTGCTTTCCGGATATGCGCAGCACATCAAGGCAGGTCTCTTCAAAAGGATACTGCGGGTCATGTTCGGTTGCGCTCAAAATCTTTTTGGTTGTCAAATAGTCCGCAATATGCACAAGGGCCATCTGCTTGGAACTGCCCTGTTTTTCAAGGAACGGCCCATGATGATAAAGGGTTGTCCGGATGACGGTGTCGGGCAGATTCCATTCTTCAGCCAGCCATCCGCCGATCTCGGCATGCGTGAAATTCAGGAGCGTTTTTTCCGAATCGAGAAGAGGTATGCCGCTTTCCAGGCTTTTCATCACATCCGAGTAGGGACCTGAGAAATGCCTGTTCAGCACCAGGATACCGATATCATGCAGCAGCCCGGAGATTATTATCTCTTCGGAGAAAGCCAGTTTGAGGTCTTTTGCCAGAAGCTTTGCTATCATCCCCACGGCTACAGAGTGGTTGAACATCTTCTGGTACAGTCTCGTCTTGCTCCGGTCCCCGTCGTCAAAGAGGGTCATGAGGGAAACCCCTACTGCCAGATATTTAACGCTGTTGAAGCCTATCCTGAAAATCGCTTCGCCTAAAGTGCTGACCCGTGATTTCATCCCCCAAAATGCAGAATTGGCAACGCTCAGTACCTTTACCGATATAGCGGGGTCATGCTCTATGATATTTTCAAGTTTTCTTGTGGAAACCAGGTCGTCATCCAGGACCATTAATATTTCCTGAGCAATTGTGGGAAGAGTCGGAAGGACGGGTATTTTTTGTACGAAAATTTTCAAAGAATCATTTGTTACTGTATTTTCTCTCATGGACAGTGACGGTCCGGGATTGCCCTACAGCCCTGCTTCTCTGAAGGGCTTAAATCCGGCTTCCGAGGTCATTTTATAGATATCGATGTCTCTGACCGTGCATTCCGAGACTATTTTTGCAAGATTGAGGAGCTTTCTCCATACGATAAATTCGAGGGAGGCTTCATAGATGACCACGCTTCCGAAGGCCCTTCCCTTTCCGTAAATATTAGCTATATCGAGAAAGGCGTTAGCCTGACAGGAGTTCCTGAATTGAAAGGACTTCCTTAGCCTGTAGACCATATATTCATCTCCTGTTTTTTTATCGGATTTGCAGGAGACAGACTTTAATTTATTTTACCGGTGGGGTGATCGCTGCCGCCGCAGGGGAAGTCTAATGAAAGATGGAGAATAAAAAAGGATGCTGACTGATGAGGGGACATGGCTGAAGTTAAAAGGTGGCTTCTCTTGGCAGGGAATACCTTTTAAAATCACAGTCAGCATCCGTTAATAAATTACAATATAATCAAGGTCAATAAATATGATATAAATCATATCACTAAATTCAGCGTGAATTCAACTCCTACTCAAAGACCACATATGCCTTTACTTGACCGAGTCTTTTCCCTTTTATCCCGACGTCTTCAAGGCGTATGATCCTTCTCTCGCGACGGACCTTGAGTATCTTCTCGACCGTATCTGGTCCAAGGCCGGGGACTCTGAGCAGCGCTTCTTTGTCCGAGGCATTCACACTTAGAGGATAAAATTCAGGATGGCTGTCCGCCCAGACCTGTTTCGGGTCTTTGTCAAGGCGCAGATTACCGCCTTTATCAAGGATGATGTCGCCACGCGAGAATCCATATCTGCGGATAAGGAAATCCGCCTGATACAAACGGTGCTCGCGAATAAACGACTTTGCCGGATCGGGAAGAAGCCTTTTTTCACCCGGAATATCAGGATGGCCGAGCCCTTTCTGGTAAGCTGAAAAATACACGCGTTTGAAACGCAGACGGTCATAAAGGCCGAATGTGTATTTGATGATCTCCGAATCCGACTCATCAGAAGCGCCAACAATAAACTGTGTCGTGCATTTCACATTTGAAAACCTGCCGCCTCCTTCTGTAAGTTTACCCATCAGCTTTATCGGACGGATGATGTCGCTTTCGTAATCCTTTTTCTTTGAAAGGACATCGAAGTGCTTCTTGCCGGGTGTCTCGATATTAAGAGACACTGCGCTCGCGAGGGAAAGCGAATCTTCGATGGCCGCGTCCGACGCGCCGGGGATGATCTTCAGATGAATATAACCCCTGAAAGCATGTTTGCGTCTGAGGAGACGGGCCACTGCATTGATCCTGTCCATGGTGTAATCGGGATGCCCTATAACAGCGGAGCTCAGAAACAGGCCGAAGACCTCTTTCCTTCTCGCATATTCCATAAATACGCGCGCGGTTTCTTCCGGCTGAAGCGTGCACCGCCGGACATCAGTTTCAGAGCGCAGCGGACAGTACTTGCAGTCATTAGCGCATGCGTTTGAAAGCAGGGTCTTCAGGAGGACCGAATAGCCGCCCTGGGGAAGTGAAACGGGGTAGAGCCATTTGCCTTCACGGCCTCTTTTCCTGTGATCGAGTTTATTAGTACCGCACGCGCATGCAAGATCGTACTGTGAGTCCTGAGAAAGAATTTTAAGTTTTTCGATGGTATCCATGGTAAACGGCGTAACGGTATTTCTTCTATCAAAATTTCGAGGGCCGAGTTACAAGACCGGACCGGTTGATCTCACAGCAGGTTTATCGGATCGACATCGACGTCAACCCTGATATCCCCGATATCCTTTATCGATTCCAGAATCTTTGACGCTGCCTGCCGGAGTGCTTTCGCGTTTTTCCCTTTCAGAACGAGATGCCACCTCCAGTAATTTCTGATCTTCTCTACAGGGGCCGGAGAAGGGCCTAACACCTCGATGTCTGAATCTTGAATTTTCTCCCCCTTGCCCCCTGACCCATGCCCCTCGGAATCGAGTCGTATCGACTTGATCCTGTTTTTTATTCTCCCTGAAACATCCTTCATGATCTTGGCCGCATTCTCTTTGTTCCTGAAATTAAAAACTATCCTTACCAATCTGCTGAAGGGAGGGTAAGAAAGCTCCCTTCTCATCTCCAGCTCTTTCCTGTAGAAGCCCGCGTAGTCATGATTGCGCACGTAGTCGAAGACAAAATGGCCCGGTTCGTAAGTCTGGATGTAAACTTCTCCGTGCATATCGCCCCGCCCTGCCCTTCCGGCAAGCTGGGTGAACAACTGGAAGGTCCTCTCCGAAGACCTGAAATCAGGAAGGTTCAGCGCCACGTCGGCAAAAACGACCGCAGCAACCGTGACGTCCGGGAAATCATGCCCCTTGGCAACCATCTGCGTGCCCAGCAGTACGTCGATTTTTTTGTCCTCCATGTCCTTTACAATCCTGTAATGTGCAAGTTTTTTCCTTGTGGTGTCCCTGTCCATCCTCTTCAGGGTAAGTTCAGGCAAGAGAACGTTAAGCTCTTCCTCTACACGCTGTGTGCCGAGGCCTATGTATTTTATTTTAATACCCTTACATTGAGGACATACGTCCTGCGGTTTCAGGAATGAATTGCAGTAATGGCAATTCAGGGTCTTTGTATCTTTGTGATATGTGAGCGTAATGCTGCATGCGGGACATTTATATGTATATCCGCAATCAGTACACATAAGAAAAGGCGAGTAGCCCCTCCTGTTGAGCATAATGAGGGATTGACGCCCCTGTGAAATATTTTCCCTTAACGCACCAAGGAGCTTTTTCGAATATGACAATGATTCCTTCTCTTCCTTTGTCATATCTATGATCTCGACGCGGGGCATCGGCTTCTGTTCTATCCTGTGAGCAAGTTCAAGATATGCAAGCTTACCCTTCTTTGTATGATAATAAGTTTCAATGGAAGGCGTGGCAGAGCCCAGGATTATTTTGATGCCCTCGATCTGGGCCCTTGCAAGCGCGACATCCCGTGCGCTGTATTTCAGTCCCTCAAACTGTTTGTATGACGCCTCGTGCTCTTCGTCAATAATAATAAGACCGAGATTTTTAAACGGCGCAAAGACAGCGCTCCTCACTCCGAGGGCAATCCTCACTTCTCCGTCGCTGATCTTCCGCCACTGTGTCAGCCGTTCTCCCGGGGAAAGTCCGCTGTGGAAGAATGCGACCTTGTCGTGAAAGCGGCTGCGGAACCTGTCGATGATCTGTGTTGTGAGCGCGATTTCAGGCACGAGCACAATGGCCTCTTTATCGCCCATCGCTTCAATGGCCCTGATATAAACTTCTGTCTTTCCGCTTCCGGTGACGCCGTGAAGAAGAAACGCGCCTGATTTTGCTTTATTGATTTCCGATAAAGCCGTTTGCTGCTCCAATGTAAGATTGACGCCCTTTGCCGGAGCGACATCCTCATCATAAACAATCCTGCCCTTCCCGCCCTTTTTGCCTTCGAAGATCCCGGACGGCACTGCATTCTTCAAAGCCAGTCCGGAAGTGGACATATAATACTCCCCAACCCACTTAATCAGCTTTAACAAATTCTCCGGAACAAGAGGCCCGTCATCAAGGACCGCTTCAAGCGGTTTGAGGGTTATTCCTTTTTTGTCATTGCGAGCACTTGAAGGGTGCGTGGCAATCTTATACGCAGTGTCATTTTGAGATTGCTTCGTCGCTATCGCTTCTCGCAATGACAGCTTAACATCGCCCGCTGTCATACTTTTTTCCGTCCCGACAACAATTCCCACCTTCTTCCCTCTCCTGAACGGCGCAAGCACGCGCATGCCGGGCCTGATCTTCTCTTCAAGCCCTTCCGGGACCGAATAGGTGAAGGCCTCAGCGTTTATGGGGAATAAGATATTGGCTTGCATTTGTTAGTCGCAGTGGTCATGTGGGAGTTTCAGGTTTATATAATACCAGACCGACACAGACAAAAAACGAATAACATGCAAGGCGGGTTTGAAACCCGCCCCTACTCTTGACTCTTAACTCTTAACTCCTAACCCTTTCCTTCTCTTCCACCACTTCTCCGCCTCGACCGCAAAAAATACAACGGTCGACAGGGCAAGTGTAAACGCCAGTTCATTCAACGATAAGGGTTCTGTCTTGAACACCGGGTTCAGGAAAGGAATATACACAGTCCCCATCTGGAGCGCGAAGGTCAACAGGAACGCGCCCACTAACGGTTTATTTGAAAAAAATCCCTGGACGAAAAGTGATTCTCTTTCCGACCTTATGGCGAGTACGTGCCCCATCTGGCTTAAACACAATACGGTAAATACCATTGTCTGCCAATGCGCTGAACCCGTCCTTATGCTCCAGGCCTGTACAAATATGGAAACGAAACCCATCAGAAGCCCTACCCATACTATATGCGCACCGAGTCCCTGCGCAAAGACGCTCTCTTTGGGATGACGCGGCGGTCTCTGCATAATCCCCTTCTCGACCGGTTCTGCAGCAAGGGCCAGTCCCGGCAGTCCGTCGGTGACAAGATTGATCCAGAGAATATGTATCGGTAAAAGAGGAATCGGCAATCCCAAGAAAGGCGCGAGGAATATCGTCCATATCTCGCCGGAATTGCTCGTCATAGTATATTTTATAAACTTGCGTATATTGTCAAAGATACGCCTGCCCTCTTTCACCGCTTTTACTATCGTCGCAAAATTATCATCGCGCAGCACCATGTGGGCCGCTTCTTTTGAGACATCCGTTCCGGTAATCCCCATCGCGATGCCGATGTCCGCCCTTTTCAGCGCTGGCGCATCATTGACTCCGTCGCCGGTCATGGCAACAAACTGCCCCCTGTCCTGGAGCGCTTTGACTATCTTCAGTTTCTGCTCAGGAGCGACCCTCGCGTAAACCCTGATATGCTCGACCCTTTCCTCAAAGTCCTCCAACGATAATTTCTCAAGCTCCCTCCCTGTAATTATCGCCTTCGGGTCATCATCGAGAATGCCAAGTCTCTTTGCTATCACCCTCGCCGTAAGCGGATGGTCCCCCGTTATCATCACCGGCCTGATCCCCGCTGTCTTACACATAGCGACCGCTTCTTTTGCTTCATCCCTCGGAGGGTCCATCATACCGGTAAGACCTAAAATAGTAAGTCCCGTCTCCACCTTCTCCGGGGACATGTCATCAGGCAAACTGTCCCACTCTCTCATGGCAATGCAAAGCACTCTCAACCCGTCAGCAGCCATCCTGTCGCTGACCTTCAGAATTTCCATCCTGTCCACATCTTTCAAACCTTCAGACGTCAGGACCTTATCCGATTTATCAATCAGCACCTCTACAGCGCCCTTGGTGAAAGAAATATACTGAAAGGGGCCGGGGCTTTTTTCTTGACCCTTGACCCTTGACCCTTGACCCTTATGAAGGGTCGTCATGCACTTTCTCTCTGAGTCAAAAGGGATTTCAGCAACACGGGGAAGTTCTTTTTCAAGCTCTTCTTTTACAAATCCATTCTCCCGGGCCATGTCGAAAAGGGCGATCTCGGTAGGATCGCCGATTACGTTTCCGTCCTTGTCCCGGACAGTGTCATTGCTGAGTGCGAGGGCCGTGAACAACAGGGATTGGGGGTTGGAGGTTGGGGGTTGGTCTTTATTACCAATCCCTAATCCCTGATCCCTGACCCCTGCAATTTTCCCGTCCGCATAAATCTCCTCCACCGTCATCCTGTTCATGGTGAGCGTACCGGTCTTGTCCGAGCATATGTATGTGACGGAGCCGAGTGTTTCTACTGCAGGGAGTTTCCGGATAAGGGCGTTCTGTCTTACCAGTTTCTTCGCGCCTAATGCAAGGGATATCGTTATTACGGCAGGAAGCGCTTCAGGGATCGCGGCAACTGCAAGTGAAATGGCCGTAAGGAGCATCAGCAGGGGCTGCTCCCCTCTCATCACTCCAATGCCGAAGACTATTGCGCATATGACGAGGACGGCAACAGCGAGTTTTTGGCCGAAACTCGCGAGTCTTTTCTGTAGAGGCGTCTTTACCTCTTCCTCTTCCTGCAGCATAGTTGCGATCCTGCCCAACTCCGTGTCCATGCCTGTCGCGACAACAATGCCGCTCCCTCGCCCG
>QZJG01000053.1 GCA_003599275.1 Nitrospiraceae bacterium
ACTGGAATACACTACCTAAAATACAGGTAGCGGTATGAGGCCGAGCAGCTTATCACTTAAAAACTGCTTTAGGCTGTCCAAACAAACCAGGCCACCTCTCTTTATACAATAGACAGTACAGAGAGCGGAAGTTTTTCTTCAATAGCAATAGACCATAACAACAATGTGCATATAAGTTATACCGGTTATTATAGCAGCATTAGGGTCTTAAAGTATGCGACGAATGCATCCGGCTCGTGGGCCATCTCTATTTTAGCCGACAGCTATTCATCTCCCCCTTATGATTTTCACGGTTATGCTAAAGGAGGTTCCATAGCGATTGATTCAAACAACAAGGTGCATATCAGCTATGTTTCTTACTCAACTAATAAACATAGCTCATCTTCTTGGTTAGATTATATAACCAACGCTTCTAACTCATGGACTGTATATACAAAAATAGACTATCAGTTTTTATCAGCTATAGAGGAAAATTCCATCGCTCTCGATTCAAACAATAAGGCGCATATCAGCTATTTTGATGGCACTAATGATGACCTCAAGTATGCGACAAATGCTTCGGGCTCCTGGGTTATAAGCACAATAGACAGCGCGGGCTCAGTGGGAGGGGACTCCTCAACGGCTATCGATTCAAACAACAAGGCGCATATCAGCTATTATGATTACTCTAACGACGATCTCAAGTATGCGACAAATGCTTCGGGTTCGTGGGTTATAAGCACGATAGACAGCGCGGGCTCAGTGGGAGGGGACTCCTCAACGGCTCTCGATTCAAACAATAAGGCGCATATCAGCTATTTTGATGGCACTAATGCTGACTTAAAGTATATGACAAATTCCTCAGGCTTCTGGGAGGCATCAGTAATAGACATATATGGGACAGTGGGTGGAAACGACAGTAACAGTTCTGTTGAAGTCGCTCCAAATAACAAGCTTCACATCAGCTACTATGATGGCACTAATAAAGACCTTAAGTATGCAACCAATGTGTCGGGCTTATGGATTTCATCAACTGTTGACAGCTTAGAGGACGTTGGAGATAGATCCTCCATAGCAGCAGATTTAAATAATGCTATACATATCAGTTATGTTTATAGGCAAGGAGATAATCAGGCAATTAAGTACGCGACTAATTCTTCTGGTTCATGGGTTACTTCGATAATAGACTCAAGATTGCCATATGCAGCCTACTACTCTTCTCCATCTATAGCAATCGATTCGAGCAATAATGTGCATATTAGTTATTATGCTGGTTGGCCAGACAACGATTTAAAATATGCTACAAACGTTTCGGGTTCGTGGTTTATCAGTACGATAGACAGTACGGGTTCAGTTGGTGTATTCACATCCATGGTGATAGATTCAAACAACAAGGCACATATCAGCTATTTTGATGACACTAATCAGGACCTCAAGTATGCGACAAATGCATCCGGTTCGTGGATAACGTCCATAATAGATTCAACAGGAAATGTAGGAGCGTATACATCCATCGCGCTCGATTCAAACAACAATGCGCATATAAGTTATACCGGTTATTATAGCAGCATTAGGGTCTTAAAGTATGCGACGAATACATCCGGCTCGTGGGTTATAAGCACGATAGATTCTGGCGGAGGCACTACTTCTATAGACGTCGATTTAAACGACAGGGTGCATATCAGCTATTTTGATGGCACTAATGATGACCTCAAGTATGCGACAAATGCTTCGGGTTCGTGGATTATAAGCACGATAGACAGCGCGGGCTCAGTGGGATGGTACTCCTCAATGGCTCTCGATTCAAACAACAAAGTGCATATCAGCTACTATAATAGCAGTAACGGAGACCTCAAGTATGCAACAAACAACTCATGCGGCAGGCACAATCATAAACAAAGGAACAGGCCCTGCAGGAGCAATTCCCTGGACTTCCAACAGTAAGATGTTACAGGATATAGGAGATTGAAAACGGTCGGACGGAGAAGCTATACCCCTTTGACCGGAGCAGGCGTAAAGGTCAGGACAAAAATCGCGAAGGCAATCCAGCCGACGATCTTTCTCTTCCTGTCAAGTTGAATATACGGATAAACAACGGGTGGATGCCTGTATCCCAGGAAGATCATTATCACCGCCCAAACAAGCCAGCCGCTCCAGAATACAATGCCGAGGATTACCAGGACGGGGATCATGCCCCTTGATATCCATGAATGTTTTTCCCCGAAAAGGGCATAAACGATGTGCCCTCCGTCAAGCTGACCGATTGGAAGAAGGTTCAACGATGTCACCAGCAACCCGATCCAGCCGGCAAAGGCGACGGGATGGAGCAGTACATCGTATTTGTCGGGATCAACTTTCAGGATTATCCCGGACAAAAAATTAAACAGTATCGAGCTGCCGAAGGAAATACCTTCCTGAATTTCCCCTGAGGGCTTGACCTCCGACAATTGCAAGCCTACAACGCAGGCAATGACAGCGATAATGAACCCCCCTATCGGACCGGATGCCCCTATGTCTATAAGCGAGCGCCTGTCGGGTATCGGGGGTTGCATCTTTATTACGGCGCCGAACGTCCCGATTATCGACGGAGCGGGGATGAAATAAGGAAGAGTGGCGGGCACATTATGTTTATGCGACATGAAGTAATGAGACATTTCATGTGTCAGGAGTATAAATAACAGTGTCAGGGAGAAGGGCAGGCCGAGATAAATCTTCTCCGGGTGCTCCCACGGAATTACCCCGTTCATCATAGCGCCTGCGAGGAGCGTCGTTATAAAGGTAGCGATAAAAAGCAGGACGTGAGTGCGGGTAAGTTTATTCGGCATTTTTTATATTCCGATATCTCGTTGCCAGGCTGTGGATAATAAAATAACTCGCTATGGCGGAGATTATGCAAATGACAAGAGATCCGACAACAAAAGCCGTAAGAAGGGGCGTCATCTTTTTGAGAATTAAAATAAAATTATCCATGTCGATCAGCTTGCTGACGATACCGGTCAGGGTCAAGCTTCCCCAGTCAACCTCAGGCAGGACTTTTTTAATTCCGGTCAGCTTCGCCCCGACCCAGATACAGAGAGACGATATGGGAACTATCGTCCACGGGTTATTTATACTGGCCCCTATGAGAGTGACAAGCTTGTTCAGGCGAAAAATCCAGGCCAGAAAAAATGCCCCGATAAAGTGAAGTCCGACTAACGGAGATATCCCCATGAATACACCGAGAGCGAACGCCATTGCAATACGGTGAGGGGTGTCTTTTACCTGAAAGATGCCTCTTAATTTATCCCTGAAATAAGACATGTTAGAAAATAGGGGCAAGTGGCAAGTCGATGCGATCGGAGATTCGTGCCGAACTCGATTCCGAGGGACAAGTAAAAACCCCTCCCCCCTCCTCATGACCCTTTTTATTTAAAATGTTCATATCCTTCCGCTTTAAAAGTCCTTTTTCTTCCTTTCCGATCTATTATGAAACGGCCTTTTTTAATGATCTCGCCGATTTTAAAAGCGCCTGTCCTGACGCCCGGCGGGGCCGTAAAGAGCAGGACATAATCTTCCCCGCCTCTTAATGCAAAGTCGAGAGGATCAAGACCTGAAATACTTGCAGCATGCCTTAGTTCTGCGGATACGGGGATTTCGTCCCTGAAGATCACGGCGCCTGCTTTGCTTTCATCACAGATATGGCTTAAATCTATCAGAAGTCCGTCGCTAATATCAATCATGGCTGTGACTTTAGAAGTATTCTTCAAAGGCTTGGGTTCCGGCATCAGATGCTTTTTGATGAGATGGAGAACATCTTTGGAGTTAAGGGTTTTGAGTTTTGAATTTTGAGTTTTGAACTTTAAATTTCGATTCTTATTTTTGAACTTCTGACTTCTGACTTCTGACTTCTGACTTTTCAGTATCATAAGTCCCATCGCTGAATCTCCCAATGTGTCCGTTACATATATCCCGTCGCCTTCCCTTGCGCCTGACCGGGTAATTATCCTGTCTGCGGTCCCGATAAGCGTCCCGCTCAGCACAAGCCCGTCTCCTGAAGCGCATGTATCGCCGCCCGCGACTGCAACGCCGGATTTCTTCGCGACCTTCAATATCCCCGAGTAGAGGTTATCGATATCTTCCGGTTTGAGATGCCCCGGAATACCGAGACTGATAAAGAAGTATTTCGGCTTCCCGCCCATCGCAAATATGTCGCTGATATTAACCGACAGGAATTTATGGCCCAGTTGGCGGAAGGTTGTAAATGAAAGGTCGAAGTGTATTCCCTCAAGCAGCATGTCCGAGGTGACCAGGATTTTGCCGGTCCCTGTTTTTATGGCGGCGGCGTCATCGCCAATGCCTGCCATGATTTCCGGGGGGACATTTTTGCATTTGGCCCGGAGTCGTTTTATAAGACCGAATTCGCCGAGTTCAGAAAGCTGCATAGTTTAGAAATTAACCACAGAGGCACTGAGGAATATAAAAAATTTGAAATGTAAAAAGAGAAATAAAAAGGCAAGAATTTATTTAATCTGTGAAAGTTATGGATAAATTTATTGCCCTTCTCCGTGTCTCAGTGTCTCTGTGGTCCATGTATTTTTTCATTTTTTCTTTTTCTTGCTTGTAATAAGCGCATTTTTCAGGACTTCGTCCATTGTCTCGACCGGGATGAAGGTCATGTCTTTTTTAACATACTTGGGGATATCTTCAAGGTCTTTTTCATTCCTCTTTGGAATGATTACCCTTCTAATGCCCATCCTCTTTGCGGCAAGGGTCTTCTCTTTCAGGCCGCCTATCGGCAGCACCTTCCCGCGCAATGTCACCTCGCCGGTCATCGCTATATTCTTATGAACGGGCCTGCCCGTAAAGACCGAGGCCAGCGCCGTAGCCATAGTTATGCCCGCTGAAGGGCCGTCCTTCGGGATCGCACCCGCCGGGACATGGATGTGGATGTCGTTTTGAGAGAAAAGATTATTGCTGATGCCGAGTATTTTGGCCCTCGATCGTATGTAGCTCAATGCCGCGTGGGCAGACTCCTTCATCACGTCGCCAAGCTGTCCGGTCAGTGTCAGACCGCCCTTGCCTTTCATCATCGTGGCCTCGATGTAAATTATGTCTCCGCCGCTTTCCGTCCAGGCGAGCCCAGTGGAGACGCCGACTTCGTCTTTCTTGATCTCTTCTTCAGGCATGTATTTCTGTACGCCGAGGTATTTTGAAATATTCTTCGAAGAGATGGCATATTTTTTGACCTTCCCCTCTGCGATCTTTCTCGCGACCTTCCTGCAGAGGTTTGCGATCTCGCGTTCAAGATTCCTCACCCCTGCCTCGGCAGTATAATTTGTGGTAATGCTCAGAAGGGCGCTGTCTAAAATTTTAATGTTTTTGTCCGAAATGCCATGCTCTTTGAGCTGTTTGGGAATGAGATAATTTTTTGCTATGCCGATTTTCTCCTCGGCCGTGTATCCGGACAGGGATATTATCTCCATCCGGTCCCTTAACGGAGAGGGAATCGGGTCCATGAGGTTTGCCGTTGTTATAAACATAACATTGCTCAAATCAAATGGGACGCCCAGGTAATGGTCCGCAAATGAATTGTTCTGTTCGGGGTCCAGGACTTCAAGCAGGGCTGATGCAGGGTCGCCCCTGAAATCCATGCCTATCTTGTCGACCTCGTCTAACATGAATACCGGGTTGTTCTTGCCGGCCGTCTTGATCCCCTGTATGATCCTTCCCGGCATCGCTCCGACATAGGTCCTTCTGTGGCCCCTTATCTCGGCCTCGTCTCTCATCCCGCCGAGGGACATCCTGACAAACTCCCTTCCAAGCGCCTTTGCGATGGACTTTCCGAGGGAAGTCTTGCCGACCCCGGGAGGCCCTACGAAACACAATATGGGGCCTTTCATTTTCTCCTTGAGTTTTCTTACTCCAAGATATTCGAGTATCCGCTCCTTGACTTTTTCAAGGTCGTAATGGTCTTCGTCGAGGACCTTCTTTGCCTTTTTCAGGTCGAGGATGTCTTTGGAACTCTTTGACCAGGGGATTTCCACAAGCCAGTCCGCATAGGTCCTTATGGTGCCCGCCTCGGCGCTGTCCGGATGCATCTTCTCGAGCCGGTTGATCTGTTTTATGGCTTCCTTCTCGACCTTTTCAGGCATTTTTGCTTTTTCTATCTTCTTGCGCAGCTCGGCAATCTCTTCAGACTTTTCGTCTATTTCCCCGAGCTCCTTCTGTATGGCCTTGAGCTGTTCTCTCAGGAAGTACTCACGCTGGGTTTTGTCTATCTCGCCTTTGACGTCGGACTGGATCTTTTGCTGTACCAGAAGGAGATCGACCTCTCTGCTCAATATTTCGCTTATCTTTTTTAGCCGCTGGATCGGGTCCGTCTGCTCAAGCAGCGCCTGTGCCTGATCAGCCTTTAACCCGAGATTCGAAGCAACCAGGTCCGCCAGCCTCCCCGGCTCTTCTATGTTTTCTATGAGAACGATAATATCAGGGAGAAATGACTTGCCTAACGCCAGGGATTTATCTACAAGCTCCTTGACATTACGCATAAGGGCTTCGACTTCCAGCGTCATCGCCGCATGTTTTTTATCGACTACTTTTGAGATCTCCCCGATGTAAAAAGGTTCTGTCTGTATAAAATTGACAATCTTTGCCTTGGTAAGTCCCTGAACAAGTATCTTGAGCCGTCCGTCAGGCAGTTTCAGCATCCTTAATATGGTCCCGACAGTGCCTACCATGTAGAGGTCTTCTTTTGACGGGGTCTCGATATTAATGTCCTTCTGCGAAACGAGCATTATCATTTTACTTTCGCCGACTGCATGTTCAATCGCCTTGATGGATACGTCCCTCCCAACGAACAGGGGAAGGATCATATAGGGAAAAATAACTATGTCTCTTACCGGAAGAATCGGCAGGGACGTCGGTATCTCAGTTTCACGTTCTTCTTTAATATCAAGTTCAGCCATTGCTACTCCTTGTTTATTGTTGATGCAATTGTGGATAAAAGATATTCTTTAAACTGGTCTTTGACGCCTGGATTCTTCAGGGCCAATTCTACCGTGGCTTTAAGATATCCGACCTTGTCGCCGCCGTCATATCGCTTACCTTCGAAAAGATAGCCGTAAACAGGCTTCTTATGTAAAAGGGCCTTTAGCGCATCGGTCAACTGTATTTCACTGCCTTTTCCCGGCTTGGTTTGTTCCAGGTAATTAAATATGTCGGGGGTAAGTATATATCTTCCGATTATCGCAATGTCCGAAGGCGCGGAAGACTGTTTGGGTTTCTCCACCATATCGCTTATCTTGAAAATATTCTTCCTGACCTCTTTCCCGGCTATTATTCCGTAACGGTGTATGTCCGCTCTCGGGACCCTTTGCAGGGCGAGGACGGTTGCCTTGTATTTATTGTAAATAGTTATCATCTCCCCAAGAAGGTTGTCTTCCGGGTCTATGATGTCATCACTCAGGATTACGGCAAAAGGCTCATTTTTTACAAAGGGTTTCGAGCAGAGGATAGCGTGTCCGAGCCCGAGAGGCACCCCCTGTCTGATATACGCGAACTGATGCCGGGACAGGCACCGGATTTCCTCAAGCAACGTTTCTTTGCCCTTGCTTTTAAGGTTTTCCTCAAGTTCCCATGCGTAGTCAAAGTGGTCTTCAATGGCCCGTTTGGATTTGCCTGTAATTACAATAAACTCTTTTATCTTGCATCTCTCCGCTTCTTCAACTGCGTATTGGATCATCGGTTTATCGACAATGGGAAGCATCTCTTTTGGGGACGCCTTTGTTGCCGGCAAAAATCTTGTACCGAGCCCGGCGGCAGGGAAAACTGCTTTTCTTACGCCTTTATTCATCCATCGCTCCTTTTGGGACACAAATTTGACGGCAAGAATAAAAATTTATTCTATTCTACCATCTCTTAGGAGATATTAAAAGAGTTCGGGGGTATTGTAAATGAAACGGACCGGTTTTGTATATCCATTCCAAACACGCCCAAAAGAGTCTATATATCAAACGGCCATACAGAAGATTTGTCTGATTGCACAGAGGAGAAAATTAACATAGAAAAGCATTTATCCACATATTAACGCAGATTAGCACAGATTTATTTAACACTTGATCAGCTTTTGTCTTTCACCTTTTGGGTGAATAAACAATATATGTCTATCTTATTTATATCGTTGTCTTTATCTGTGAAATCTGCGGATATAACTGTCGTTTTCAGAATAAACGGTGTTCAACTCCCCGATATCTTGAAATCATGCGCTCCAAGTCGAGGGTTTTTGATCAACTTGTCGAGCGTTACGATAAACCTGAAACCGTCCGCGGTTATTTCAAGCCTTGAAGGATACCAGAAGCCCTCATTGTTTCGGGGCTCCGAATATGTGATATATATGATTCTTTTCAGCGTCCTGATTTCCTGTCTCAAGGGCAGTAATGTCGCAACGTCCAGGTGGATCTCCCTGTCCAGGGTTTTTATTACATACTCCTCGCCTGCTCTATGCATGGAAGCATCTTTCAGATTGTCCCACCAGAAGATGGAGCAGAGGAACTCTTCAGCGATATTTTTCAGTTTTTCATCGCCCTTCCCGGAAATAACGTATAACTCTCCATCCCTTACAACGAAGTCCTTCACCAGCATGCCGAATTTATATATCCTCATATGCACCTGCTCCGGCCTCTTGATTATCACCGATGCACTGATGAAGTCATAGGGTTCATTGTTTTTCTCTATCCGTATTTCGGCGATCCCCTTTAATGCTTCAATGTCACTGCCGGCTTTTTTGATGACATCTTCAAGGGAAAGGTCTTCTTCCATATATTGAGGCGGCGGGGCCACTTTGGGGGCGCAGCCTGTGAAAAAGTAGAGAGCTGAGAGTAGAAGGCTTAGAATTACAAATTTATTCATTTCCCGTTTTTTGTTCATTTCAGGATTCCTGCTTCAATAGAAAAGTATCTCGATGGCCTCTTCAACATTCTTTACCCCGATGATGTCTATATTGTTTCCTTCAAACTTCTGTGAATTATTGACCGGGACAATGCCCTTTTTGAAACCGAGCTTCGCGGCCTCTTTGATCCTCGTTTCAGCCTGTCCGACAGCCCGTACCTCCCCGGACAGTCCCACTTCACCGAAGGTGAAGGTCCCGGCCCCTACCGTATTATTTCTGAAAGAGGAGGCGATGGCAGCTATAATGCCCATGTCAATCGCGGGCTCGTCAATCCTCAGGCCGCCCACGACATTGACGAAGATATCCATGCCGCCAAGGTGCATGCCGACGCGCTTGTCGAGAACAGCTATGAGAAGGTTTATCCTGTTGTAATCAACGCCGAGCCCAGTCCTTCTGGGGACCCCGAAGCTTGATGAAGTGACAAGCGCCTGGATCTCCACCAGCAACGGCCGCGTGCCTTCAAGGCTTACCGTCACAACGGAGCCGGGGACATTCACCGGCCGCTCCGACAGAAAAATATGAGAAGGGTTATCGACCTCCTTCAGACCCGATTCCATCATCTCGAATACGCCTATTTCATTGGCGGGGCCGAACCTGTTTTTTACCGCCCGCAGAATTCTGAACGGGCTGCCCCTGTCACCCTCAAAATAGAGTACCGTGTCGACGATATGCTCCAGCACTTTTGGCCCGGCTATCGCCCCTTCTTTTGTAACGTGACCGATGATAAAAAGTGGGACTGCATGTTTTTTTGCATGGAACATCAGCTTTGTCGCGCATTCCCTAATCTGGCTTACCGACCCTGGGGCCGATGGAAGCTCGAGGGAAAAAGTCGTCTGGATCGAGTCTATGATTATCACCCGTGGGTTGATTTCCTGGGCCACGGAGATTATGCCTTCAAGAGACGTCTCGGGAAGAAGGATGATCTTGTCGGAGGCTATACCGAGTCTTTCAGCCCTTAACTTGACCTGCTCCGGAGATTCCTCACCGGAAACATAAAGGACCTTGCCCAGCCTGGTCAGACCGTTCAGGGACTGGAGTACAAGCGTTGACTTGCCGATCCCCGGGTCTCCGCCAACAAGAACTACCGAACCCATGACTACCCCTCCGCCCAGCGTCCTGTCAAGCTCCAATATCCCGGTGGAAGTCCTGCTGTCCGAAGAAGGAGAAATTTCCGAAAGGGCGACGGGCTCGGCGGTCTTCTGGCGCTTCACCTTTGCGATCCTTTCTTCCTCAACAAAACTGTTCCAGGCCCCGCAGTCAGGGCACTTGCCAAGCCATTTCGGAGCTGCATGACCGCAGCTCTGGCATTGGTAGAGGATTTTAGTCCGGGACATGTGCTATTTTACCAAACTTTAAAATTTAAAATTGAGCTCTGACTGCAAGGAGGGAAAATCCTTTTTCTCCTTTTTTTCAAAATGCCTTGACAGCGCCTCATGTTGAATTATAAAGTTAGTAGTCAACTCTGAAGCTGGAAAGTCCCAGCCATCAGGACAGGCAGCATTTTTCAGGGCAAGCCCTATTAATAATAAGAGGTGAATTTAAATGGACAAAAAAAATATTGAACAGACTCTTGTACTTATCAAACCGGACGCGCTCAAGAATTCATTGACGGGCTATATACTTTCCCAGCTTTCAGAATTTCATACAGGCTTGCGTTTTGCGGGGACGAAGATCGTCCATGTCGGCAAAATGCTCGCTGAGGAACACTACGCTGAACATCGCGGAAAGGTTTTCTTCCCTTCCCTGCTGGAGTATATTATGGGGGCTTTGCATTATCCTGACCAGCCGGAGAAGCACAGGGTAATCGCGATTGTGTATCAGGGGCCTGATGCGGTAAAAAAGATACGGGACATAGTAGGCCCGACAAATCCCCATGCTGCAAGAGAGCAAAAGCCGGGGTGCATACGTGCATTGGGGACTGTGGTCCCCATCAAAGATACTGAAGGAAATGTAATCGGTGAGCGCATGGACAACCTCATACATGCCTCTGCCAATGATAGTGACGCGGAAAGAGAAATCAAACTCTGGTTCAAGCCTAATGATATCCCGCCGTTCATGCACTCCTATTCGACCGAGGCAAGCAGGGATTTCTATTTTTTCAGGGAGAACAAACTTTGCACGAAAGAAGAGCCTGGCAGTCGCTGCTTTATCGTACCCGGGGAAACCGCATGGAAATCCGATCTCGAAACCTTACGCCTGCAGCAGCAGGGTGCCCCGGCGTCCAATTCTTTTGAATCGGTGGTTGCCAAATACCTCATCAATGAGAAACCGCAAACCACTTAGCCCATTATTCATGATGGACTCCGGTCCGAAGGTTGAATAAACGACAGAGGCACAGAGGTACAAAGAGAAGGCTGAAGCAGACTGCCCTTTTGGTCCGTCAATTCCTTTTAAAGATTTCAATGGGCGAGCTGTAAACTGTCATCTTCCCTTTAACCTCAAAATCCTACGCCCTCAAAAATTTCTTGAATTCAATCCGGCTAATTGATAGCATTACTATATTATCGTGAACCGTGTCCGTGATTCGTGGACGGAATAAAACCGGACACGGATAACGGAATACGGACACGAATCTTTCCACCATGATCAATGAAAAGGCATTAAAGGCGTATCTCAAAAAAGAATTCCCTGACGCGCTTGGGGTGGATATACGGAAGCTCGGCGAAGGGGTGCAGGGCGCGGGCTTTCTTATTGAGGTGCAAACACCGGAGGGAATCAAGTCATACGTCATTAAAGGGCTCTTCCCCGAAGGGCTTGAGCATGATTATCCTTCTGACAGGGCGGGGGTATTTTTGCTTGACCTTGATGAATTCAAAAACCTGCCGAAGCATGTGAAGGCCCTCGACGTGCTTGCGGAGATGGAAAACGGTTCCATTAGATCCATAGGCGGCGGCAGGGAATATTACCTCCTTATGGAAAGGGCGGAGGGCAGGCACTATTTTCATGATTTGTCGGCATTCGCCGGGAAAGAAAGACTTGAAGATATCGACATCGCAAAGATAAAAACGATGACGTCCTATCTTGCAGAGATCCATTCCGTGAAGAAAGAGTCGAGGCATCTTTACTGGAGAAAGATCAGGGACACCATCGGTCACGGCGAGTGTCTGATGGGGGTGTTTGACGCTTATCCTGACGGAACAATCACGTATGAAGAGATTGCCGAAATAGAGAAGAAGTGTGTGGACTGGCGCATGAAATTGAAACCGAAGGTCAAGCGACTCTGCCGGATACACGGTGATTTTCATCCGGGGAATATATGGTTTAAAGAAGAGTCAGGGGTCAGGAGTCAGGAGTCAGGTGATGCTGAACTCATAACTCATAACTCTAAACTCTTAACTCCCCCCGACTTTGTTCTCCTCGACCGGAGCCGGGGGCCGTGGGGCGAGGCCGCCGACGACGTGACCGCCCTGACGATAAACTACATCTTTTTCTCGATCAATCATTATGGAAAAGTTCATGGCCACTATCTCGAAGCGCTGAAATTGTTTTATGATGATTACATAACTGAAACGGGAGATACAGAGATTCTGAAAATTGTCGCGCCGTTCTACGCGTTCAGGGGCGCAGTTGTCGCCAATCCGGTTTTTTATCCGGATGTCTTAGCAGAGAACAGGCGGAAGATATTTAATTTTGTGCGAGGCGTTCTCGATGATGAATCATTTAAAATTGAGAAGGTGAATGAGTATTTAAAGTAAAGGCAGGAGGATTCAAGGGTTCGAGCATAGGGGGAAGCCCTGCTCAGAATTTCTATAATCGACCCCTGTCTTCCCCCTATGCCTTCAAACTGGGGGCTGCTATGGATATTAGAGATTTAAGAAAAATAGGCAAACGTTTACGAGAAGAAATTCTCTCACACCTTGATGAGCTGCGCACGGGGGCGCCGCTTGGAAAGGGCGCGAGCGGAGACATTACCCATCCCATCGACAAAAGGGCTGAAGATATAGTTATCGGGGAAGCGGAGAAATTAAAAATCCCTCTTACAATAATATCGGAGGAGTGCGGGGTAAAGGACATAAGGGGCGGGGGGCCCAGGCTCCTGCTGGACCCGATTGACGGAAGCAGGAATGCCCTGAGCGGGGTCCCGTTTTTTTCGACCTCGATCGCGGTTGTTGACGGCGACACCATAGGGGATGTGTCTTTGGGCTATGTCATCAATCTCATAAGCGGGGATGAATACTGGGCCGCAAAAGGCAAGGGCAGTTTCCTCAACGGAAGCCCCGTGCAGTCGCAGCGTGATCATACTTTCACGGTCATTGCCTATGAAGCCCAGACGCCCAGGGCGGACCTGCCGGGGATAATCCCTCTTCTCTCCCTGTTTCGCAGGGCCAGATGCTTTGGCTCGACCGCCCTTGACCTGGCGCTTCTTGCGCAAGGCTCCATAAGCACATTCATAACGCCTTCTCCTTCGAGGAGCTTTGATTTTGCTGCGGGCTATTTGCTGATCAAAGAAGCCGGCGGTATCATTACCGACACTGACGGCGAAGAGATCGAAGGTATTAAAATAGGCATTAAGAGGGCAACGTCTCTACTCGCATCGGGCAACCGGCATTTGCACGAAAAGGCATTGGAAGTATTAACAGGAAGAGATGCCTCAAAAGATTAAGCTGATAAGGAAGAACCCCTGCCCCGACTGTAATTTCTGCCAGTGGTGCAGCGACGAGCGGTGCAACATCTGCAGGCACCCGGTCAAAAAAGGGGAAAAGAAGAAACCCCACAAACCGCTGTTTCTGAAATATTAATCTCAAAGATCTTGAATTTGCCAGGGAAGGCGGAATCTCTGTTATAATTAAAAACCATGCGTCCGGACTGGGACAATTATTTCATAGAGATAGCGAAGGTGGTTTCTTCGAGGGCGACCTGCCTGAGAAGGAAATACGGCGCGGTCATTGTCAGGGACCGCGTGATAGTAAGCACGGGCTACAACGGTTCACCCCGTGGGATGGAAAACTGTATCGACGCCGGGAAGTGCACAAGGAAAGAGCTGAACATCCCGTCAGGCGAAAGATACGAGCTGTGCGAAGCCGTCCACGCCGAGCAAAACGCGATTATCAACGCGCCCCCCGACAGGATGAAAGACGCGACTATCTACATCGCAGGCTTTGAAGAAGACAGGAGTTTTGCCAGCGGACGGCCCTGCAAACTGTGCGAACGCATGATACGGAACGCGCAGATTGCGGAGGTCGTGTATCTGAGCAACGGCGGGGCACTTGAGAAGATGAAGATGTTTTAGGCGGGGCCCGCGTTTAAACACCGGAGTTCCCAGTTTGTATTTTCCCTTCTTTTGCTTATTTGATATAATAAGCCCAGGCTTTAAAGACAGGAGACAACCATGAAAGCACAGGGCGTTATCAGGGGTGGCAATATTGTTCTCAAGAAAATCCCTGCAGGTGAAGGTCTTCACGAAGGTGACAAGGTAGAGGTAATTATCCTTCCGTTACAAAAAAAGCCCCGTCGCTTCAGCACGTTCAAATTAGGGGTCAAGAAGGAACACCTTCATAGAGAAAAAATATATGCAAGGAGTTAGTGTCTTCTTCGACACAAACGTCCTCGTATATGCTCACGACGAACTTTCTCCCTTTCACAATAACTCTGCCTTGCTTTTAGACCTTGCAATCAAGAAAGAAATAACCGGCATTATCTCGGAGCAGAATGTCATGGAGCTTTACCGGATTTTGACAAATGCGTCAGCAATGAGTGGCAAGCCTCTTTCTCCTGCCGAGGCAAAATCTCTTATCGAAGAGACTTACCTCACGGGCAATATCAAGGTGGTGTATCCTTCTAACGATACGATGAGAAAGACACTGGAGATTGCAAGCCGGAGGAAGTTGAGTTCTGCAAGGATATTCGATGTCAGGCTCTATGTCCAGGCATTACAGATCAGACCTACCTACTTCATAACTTACAATACCGGGGATTTCAGGGGACTTGGTGATCTGCCGGTGAAAACGCCGGATGAAATAGTTTAGTCCGGGGGGTAAATGGCATTGGATGTATCAGTCCACAAAGGCAGGGCGGACAAACCGGTCGTGATCTTCATCCATGGGCTCGGCATGGACAAGAGCCTGTGGCTCGATCCTCTCGAAACCAGGGTATTCGCCAAAAATATCCCGGCAAAGTTTTTGGCCGCAGGGCCGCCCAGGACCTCTTCCGCTCCAAACCATAATAAATTCACTCTCGGAGACGTCCCTGAAAAAATGGACGGCTTGTGGGATGAGCTGAAGACCGGCGGATACAACCTCGTGTGCTGGAGCCAGAAGAGACCGGTCGGGCCGATAGGCATCGCGGTAAAAGAGCTGGCCGAGATAATGAGCATCGCAAAAAAATCTTTCCCCCAAAACCCCATTGTGCTCATAGGCCACAGCCGGGGAGGGCTCATCTCAAGAAAATTTATGGAAGGGGACATCCGGGGGATCAAGACCCTTATTACGATCTCTACTCCTCATTCAGGCAGCTCTCTCGCCCGCCTCGGAAAATACCTCAGGCCCCTGGCTGCCGCCCTCAAGACTGTTTTACCTGATAATACCCGCACCGTATCCGAAGTCGTAAAAAGATTAAATGAGTTCATCGAGGGCAATGCCGCAAGAGAGCTTCTGCCCGGTTCGGATTTTTTGAAGGGCCTGAGAGACTCTCCTGCAAAGGGGGTATCGTATTTTTCCTTCGGAGGGACCAGGACGGAATTATTTACTCTTTACGCCTGGAAGAAGCGGGACGGGAAAATTTCTCCGGAGCCGTTCCTGACAATCCCTGATTCGCTGCTCAGTCTGCTGCCGTCTTCCGTGCTTCCGGATGAACTGACTCCGGGAAAGGGCGATGGCCTGGTCTCGGCGAAGAGCTCCGTGCTTCCCTGGGCCCGGAGACATCACAATGTCCCTGCAAATCATATCTCGGTCCTGTGGGACAGAAAAATTATCGGCGCCGTTGCAGAGATATTGGAGGGGGTGTGAGCTGCCGGATCAGCAGAGGCACAGTTCCCCGGCCTGCTCTATAAGCTTTGCGGCCCTGCTTTCCGTAACAGACAGCATTCTCTGAATATCGTGCGCCTTCATCGTTGCCATGTCCTTCATTAGAATAAGCCGGTTATCGATCAGCCTTTTGATCTGCGCCGAGTTCAGGCCCGAAAGGACGGTCACCGGATAGAGTTTCCTGTCCTCGATCATTTTCTCGATGCTGTTGTCTTCGGGGTATCTCCAGCTCTTTATTTTCAATCCCGCGCAGTTTGCATATTGGATGGCGTCGGAAGTAAACCGCGTATTCGTGACAAGCCAGCCGCTGAAAGTTTTGTCCGGGTAACGCTCTTTGATAACCGGCCTGAGGTCCTGAAATCGCGAATGGACGTACAGTGCAGTCTTCACGTCAGGAGCGCCGTTTGGACGATTGCGGTATTTGCACTCCACGAGGACTACTTCGGCATCATTTACGGCAATCACGTCTATCTCATGTGTTACGCACTTTCCCTCAAGGATTATACCGACGTCGGCATGGTAGCCGTACTGTCCAAGCAGCTCTCCGAAATATTTCTCAAAGGGATAGCCCGACGGCCCAAGCCTCAACAGTCCTTTCTTTAAAGAATACCTGAGTACGGAAGCACGGTTGAATTGCCTGAGGTATTTGTGCGCGAGCCTGAAGATCTTTTTTGTGCTGGTAAACGGCGTTATCTCGGGGACCAGTTTTTCGACAACCTCTTCAGCCTGCTCCCTGTCGGCCCCGGACCTTGTAAGGGATTCCAGCAATTTTTGGGGGTTGAAGTCCTCGATTATTCCCGATGCCTTTCTGATCTTTATATTCATGGTCACCTCTTTTTCTCAATCCTGAACTGTTTAGGACCCTGCGCCATCACAAAAAACGACTGTAAACAGCCTGTCCCAATGAAATCCCGCCGTCGTTAGGAGGGACCGACTGGTGCATAAGCGGCGTAAAGCCCCTTTCCCTCAATTTATTAAAGCTGTCTTCGAGCAACAGGGCATTCTGAAAAACGCCCCCTGAAAGGGCAACGGTTTTAATGCCGGTCTCTTCCCTTATCAATTCGGAAATTTTCAGTATCATCTCCACAACGGTGTTGTGGAATTTTTTGGCAATCGCTTCTTTGTCTACCCCCTTGATTAAATCGTCAACCAGCCGGTCGATTACAGGGAACTGGTAGATCATATTGTTTTTGACGACAAACTGATATGAGCCGGTTTCGTCTGACTTCAGGGCCGCCTGTTCCAGAGAGATCGCCGCCTGGGCATGATAGGACGCCTTATGTTTAAGCCCCAATATCGATGCAACGCCGTCAAAGAGCCTTCCCATGCTCGTTGTTGCCGGGGAGTTGACGCCCTTTTTCATCATGTTGATGTAGAAGTTTTTTTCTTCTTCGCTCAAAGGGACAAAACCGAAATCCCGCACCCTCTCTCCGAAGGTCTCATAGAGGAGAGAGAAGGCGGTTCTGAAAGGTTCTTTCACGGCCTTTTCCCCTCCCGGCAGCTTGAAGGGCTGTAAATGATACGCCCTGTTGAATCCCCTGTACGATGCCACTAAAACCTCTCCGCCCCAAATCGTGTCATCAGTGCCGTAGCCTGTGCCGTCAAAGGCAAAGCCTGTTACCCTGACGTCCTCGGGAACCTCATTTTCTGCCATGCACGATAAGATGTGGCAGAAGTGGTGCTGTGCCTTGACCAGTCTGTCGTGGAAATATTTCTCCCCGTATCCAGTGCTGTGATATCCGGGATGCAGGTCCGAAACAACGATCTCCGGTTTAACGTCAAACAATCTGAGGAAATCACGTATCGTCTCCTCATAATATTCCATCGCAAGCGGCGTATCGAGGTCGCCGATATGCTGGGACAAAAATACTTTTTCATCTATGCCGAGCGCGATGGTATTGTTCATGTGAGGGCCAAGTGCGAGAACGGGCTTTTTAAATTTAAAGGGAAGCATAAGTGGTAAAGGGGCGAACCCCCTCGACCGTCTTACCGGCATCTGTCTTTCCGACACTATCCTTACGACCGAATCGTCGCACCTCCTGACTATTTCCCTGTTATGGGTCAGAAAGCAGTCGGCAATTTCAGAAAGCCGGGCAAAGGCATCTGCTTCGTCTTTAGCTATTGGCTCATCCGAGATGTTGGCGCTTGTGGCCACGATCGGCTTTTTAAGTTTTTTTAATATCAAATAGTGTAAAGGCGTATAGGGCAGGAACACGCCGACAGTGGCGTTGTCCGGGGAAACTGAATCTGCGAGAATGGTTTTCTCCCTTTTCCTGACTATTACGATGGGCCTTTCTATGGACCGGACTGCACGCTCTTCGATCATACTGAGATGCGCCTCTTTTTTTATTGACTCCAAATCCGGGAACATGACGGCCATCGGCTTTTCATCCCGCTGTTTCCTTTCCCTTAATCTCACGACGGGCCCCTCATTTGTCGCATCGCATATCAGATGATACCCGCCTAATCCCTTGACGGCGACAATATGCCCCCTGCGTATGAGGTTCGTTGCCCTTTCAATCGCTTCATCTGTTCTGCAAAGCAGGTTGGCGTTACGGTCATAGGCGCTTACCAACGGGCCGCATATATGACATGCATCGGGCTGGGCATGAAACCTCCTGTCACCCGGAAGATTGTATTCCTTTTGACAATCAGGGCACATGAGGAAATTTTTCATGGACGTATTTTTTCTGTCATAAGGCAGTCTTTCGATAATGGTAAAGCGCGGACCGCAGTCGGTGCAGTTTGTAAATGGGTAGAGGAACCTCCTGTTTTTAGGGGCCGTGACTTCAGTCAAACATTCTTCGCAGACCGCAATGTCGGGAAGGACAAGCGCCCTTTTTTCTTCCCCTGCCCTGCTCTCAAGGATTTCGAACTTCTGAAAGCCCGCGTCTTCAAGAAATGAATGCCTGAGGCTGTAGATTTTCGAGATTCCGGGACGGTCTTTTTCTACACGCAAAAGGAATTCATCAAGCCTTTCTTTGCCCCCTTCGACCTCTATCAGAACACCTGACGTATCATTTAACACGTACCCTTTGAGGCCCAGTTCTTCGGCAAGCCTGAAGACGAATGGCCTGAAGCCTACGCCCTGCACAAGACCGGTTATGTTCAGTTTTAGTCTCATAAACGCCGCATTGTTATAATAACCCAAAAATTAATAATAGAAGATGCAGCCGGAAAAAATTTCCTGTCATGGAAGAAAAATCCTCAGGCAAGAATCTCTTCTTAATGAGAATGGTTCAAATTTAAGGGCTTTGTCCGGGCCTTCCGTTGGCATGTTAGTTGCTCTACTACAAAATGACACATCTGATTCAGGTGTATACAATCCGGGAATGAATTTACAGGAGAAGCAACAATGAAGTTAAAAGAAATCCATGAGGCCATAATGAAGATTTGCTGCGGGTGCAAAGAGTGCGACCCCTGCTGCACGGGGAACATACTTAAAAAATGCATCGAGAACAACAGGATGGAAAACCCGGTCGCGGCTTAGCACATATTATTCACAAACCACAATGGCATGTCTGAATAATACCGAGTCAGGGCGCACCCATTAAAAAAGGGGAGGCATTGCCCCCCTCTTTTCTAATTAGTTAAATATGGTCTGTCCGTAAACCTTGATTTCACAGTCCGTCATTCTCCGACTTGATCGGGGAATCCATTCTTTTTAAAAGGACCTGGATTGTCCGGTCAAAACCGGACAATGACGAGATATGAATTTATTAACAGACTCTAAATATCGTAATACAGGAAAAACTCATACGGATGCGGTCTCAACCTCAGCGCATCGACCTCGTTCGACCTCTTGTAGCTTATCCATTTTTCAATGGCGTCTTTTGTGAAGACATTGCCCTTCAACAGGTACTCATGGTCTTTTTCCAGGTGGTCGAGGGCTTCATCGAGGCTTCCCGGCATTGTCGGCACATTTGCCAGTTCCTCCGGGCCGAGATCGTAAATGTCCTTATCAAGAGGCTCTCCCGGATGGATCTTGTTTTCAATGCCGTCCAGTCCGGCCATCAGCATAGCAGAGAATGCGAGATAGGTATTGCATGAAGGGTCAGGGAACCTTACCTCGACCCTCTTTGCCTTCGGGCTTGCAGAATAAGTCGGTATCCTTATTGATGCGGAACGGTTTCTTGCCGAGTATGCGAGATTGACCGGCGCTTCAAATCCAGGTGTCAATCTCTTGTAGGAATTTGTGGTCGGATTGGTAAGCGCTGCGAGAGACTTTGCGTGTTTTAATACGCCGCCGATGTAGTAGAGGGCCATCTCGCTCAAACCTGCGTAGCCGTTGCCTGCGAACAGGGGTTTGCCGCCCTTCCATATGCTCTGGTGAACGTGCATACCTGAACCGTTGTCACCGAACAAAGGCTTCGGCATGAATGTCGCTGTCTTGTTGTGCCGCCTTGCGACGTTCTTGATTATATATTTGAAGAGCATGTTTTTATCAGCCATACTTACAAGGGAATCAAACCTCATGTCGATCTCTGCCTGTCCCGCGGTTGCAACCTCGTGGTGTTCTCTCTCGACATAAATGCCGCACTTCAGCATCTCCATTACCATCTCTGTCCTGAGATTCACCTGGCTGTCTGTCGGCGGCACGGGGAAATATCCCTCTTTGTGTCTCGGTTTGTAGCCGAGGTTGGGGCTTTCCTCACGGCCTGAATTCCAGATGCCTTCCGCAGAGTCGATAAAGTAATATCCGCTGTGAGCGTTCTGGTCAAACTGTATGCCGTCGAAGATAAAGAACTCCGCTTCAGGGCCGAAGTATGCCGTATCACCTACGCCGGTCGATTTCAGATATGCCTCTGCCTTCTGTGCAATATACCTTGGGTCCCTCGTATAAAACTCCTTTGTGATGGGGTCCACGATATTGCAGATCAGGCTGATTGTCGGATACTCCATGAACGGGTCCATGAAGGCTGTTTTCGGGTCGGGCATTATCAGCATGTCCGATGTATTGATCGCCTGCCATCCCCTGATTGAAGACCCGTCAAATCCGAGGCCTTCCTCAAATATCTCCTCCTTCAATTCCGCTACCGGCACTGCAAAGTGCTGCCAGATGCCGGGGAAATCAAGGAACTTGAAGTTTGCCATAACTGCCTTGTTTTCCTGCGCCATCTTGATTACGTCTTTCGGTGTCATCTCTTCCTCCTTTTTGGTTACAGAAATAGTTTTTATGTCTTGTATCTTCTACAAGATTTTATTGCAGTTGTCATTCCCACGAAGGTGGGAATCCAGTTTTTTTTAATTTCCGGATACCCGCTTTCGCGGGTATGACTAACTAACACGTTTTGTCAATCAGTAAAAAATCCTTTGTAAAAATTTGCCGCCCTTCCGGTATACTCCTCATAAAAGGCTTCTGTGTCTTCCCTGATCTGTTCAAATCCGGGTTCACCCTTCAACCATTCCAATATCATCTCCTTTCTTACTTCTATGTGAAATTGAAAGGCATAGGCATTTTTGCCGTAGCGGAACGCCTGGTTCGGGTATAATTTTGACGATGCAAGCCTCACCGCCCCTGCGGGGACATCAAAGGTCTCGCCGTGCCAGTGAAAGACCTTGAATCTCTCCCAGAAATCTTTCACGACGGGGTGCACTGCGAGACTCCTCATGAGAGGGTCCTGCAAGCTGCCTCCCGTAAGTTCGATATTATACCAGCCGATCTCTTTTTGAGGGCCCGGATAAACCCTGGCCCCAAGCGCCGTTGCCATTATCTGTGCCCCGAGACATACGCCGAAGACCTTCTTGCCTTTTGCAATGAAATCCCTGACAAGCTTTTCTTCCCCTCTTATATAAGGGATGTCATCATTTACGCTCATCGGACCGCCCATCATCACAAGCGTATCGAAGCTGTCATGATTTGGAAGGCCCTCGCCTTTTGCAAGCTCGACAATCCTGTAAGGGACACTTTTCCGTACAAGATAATCCTCGATCGTCCCAGGCCCTTCAGTCTCGATGTTTTTGCAGATTAAAATTGCCATTTGTTAACTCCAAATACTTTTCTGATAATGCAGATGTTACGAGAAAATTTATTTGGCGATACCTTTGATTATAAAATCGTTATGCATAATCCATAATGCTTAAACGCGCGTCAATGCCAATTACCTTCAAAAACAGCATCGCGTTAAATAAATTTTTGAGCAATGTCTGCATTATCATTCAGACCGCCGCCTCTCCGCTTTCCCCGGTCCTTATTCTTATGATGTTCTCGATCGGATACACAAAGATTTTACCATCGCCTATCTCGCCTGTCTTTGCCTTTTCCTGAATTACGGAAATCGCTTTCTCCGCCATATCAGCAGTCAGTACTATTTCTATTTTCAGCTTCGGTACGAAGTTAATATCATACTCTACGCCGCGGTAAAATTCTAAATGCCCCTTTTGCCTTCCAAAGCCCTTGACCTCAGTTACCGTCATCCCCTGGACGCCCATTTCATTCAGGGCCTTTTTTATCTCGTCAAGTTTGAACGGTTTGATTATTGCCTCTATTTTTTTCATGTTGCCTCCTTTGGTCCTTCTTTGTCATTGCGAGCGCCCTAAGGGTGTCTGTTTTCAATGCCTCTTTAAGATTGCTTCGTCTCTTCGTTCCTCGCAATGACATACTACATCCGATTTACTGCGTATACGCGCTTTCTCCGTGAAGCGACTGGTCCAGACCGATAAATTCTTCTCCGTCTTTTACCCTCAATCCCACTATCCAGTCAACGAGTTTAAGGATAATAAAAGTTGCAACAAAGACAAATACAAAAGATATTAGCACGGAAATCCCCTGTGTTACAAACAGGGAAGAATTGCCATGGAACAGGCCGTCTTTGCCCGCGGGATTTATAGCGGCTGATGCAAAAAGTCCCACTGCCAATGTTCCCCACGTGCCGCTGACGCCATGAATGCCGATCACGTCGAGGGAATCGTCATAACCGAATTTTGATTTCATGTTAACGCCGACATAACACAATAACCCTGCTATTATTCCAATTACTATCGACGATAACGGGCTGACAAAACCGGCAGCAGGCGTGATGCCGGCAAGTCCTGCAACCGCACCACTCATTGCTCCTAACGCAGTAGGTTTCCCTCTCTGCAGCCATTCAATTGTCATCCAGCTCATTGCCGCGGCCCCTGCGGCAGTGTTTGTTGTAACGAATGCAACTGAGGCGAGCCCGCCTGATGTCAATGCGCTGCCCGCATTAAAACCAAACCAGCCGAACCACAAAAGCGCCAGGCCTAAAACTGTCATCGGAAGGTCATGCGGCAGCATCGGTTCCCTGCCGTATCCCCTGCGCTTACCAATCAGCATTATCGCCACTAAAGCGGCAACAGCCGAGCTTATATGAACAACAACCCCGCCTGCAAAATCAAGCGTGCCAAGTGTCTTCGCCATCCATCCTCCGCCCCAAACCCAGTGACATAACGGCGAATAAACAAATGTTACCCAGAGTATTGTGAAAAATATTAATGCGGAGAATTTCATCCGTTCGGCAAATGCGCCAGTGATAAGGGCGGGCGTTATCACCGCAAAGGTCCCCTGAAACATCATGAACAGCAGATGAGGAACAGTCGGAGCAAACGGCGACGGCTCCTGGCCGACTCCGTTTAACCCGAACCACTCAGGCCCGCCGATAATGCCGCCTTTGTCCGGTCCGAATGAGAGTGTATATCCCCACAATACCCAGATAACGCTCACCATAAAAAGCATTATAAAACTGTGCATAATTGTTCCCAAAACGTTTTTCCTTCTGACCATGCCGCCGTAAAAGAGCGCAAGCCCCGGGGTCATAAGCGTAACGAGCGCAGTCGATATAAGCATCCATGCTGTGTCGCCGCTGTTTATTGCGCCTGTCTCCTGGGCATAACTCATTTGCGGCAGCAATAAGATCATTGCCGCCATCAGAATAAATCTTGATTTCATCTTGCCTCCTTCAGGATATTTTGAAGGAGATAATTGCAAGAGCTGTACCCGGCCCAACTCATTGATTTAATTCATATTGTTCGGCATCGGGTCCCTACAAAAATGTAGGGGGCAGCTCTGCATTCCAAATGTTTTGTTTAAAAAACAAAGGGATACCAAATAAAGCTACAAAATTGTAGCTCCTACGAAATTGTGCCCCGGTTTTCAGGTCGCCGCTTCTCCCTTTTCGCCCGTCCTTATCCTGATGGCCTCATCGACATTTGATATGAATATCTTGCCGTCGCCGATCTCGCCCGTCTTTGCCTTCTCCTGAATCACCGAGACTGCCTGCTCCACCAGTTTGTCGGGGACAATTATTTCCATCTTCAGCTTTGGGACGAAGTTGATGTCATATTCAGCGCCCCTGTAAACCTCCAGATGGCCCTTCTGTCTTCCAAAGCCCTTGACCTCCGTGACCGTCATTCCCTGCACGCCCAGTTCGTTCAGCGCTTTTTTGATGTCATCCAGTTTGAACGGTTTTATTATTGCCTCTATTTTTTTCATGTGTGTCCTCCTGATTTTTATAATGAATACCCGCTTTCTCCATGCTGGGCGTGGTCCAGACCTACAAACTCGGCCTGATCGTCAACCCTCAGTCCCATTGTCGCATCGAGCACCTTCAGGATGATGATCGTAATTATGAATGAATAAACCCATGCCGCACCCACGCTTATCAACTGGTTCATCAGGAGAGACGGATTGCCAAAGAACAGGCCGTCATTTCCTGCCGGATTAATTGCCTTAGACGCAAACAGGCCTGTTGCAATCGCGCCCCAGGTGCCGCCTACTCCGTGAACGCCCACTACGTCGAGAGAGTCATCGTAACCGAATTTTGACTTAAGATTGATCGCCAGGTAACAGATAACTCCTGCAGCAAGCCCGATGATAACTGATGACATAGGGCCGACAAAACCTGATGCAGGGGTAATCGCTACAAGGCCCGCGACCGCGCCTGATGCTGCGCCGAGGGCGGTCGGTTTGCCCCTGTGACTCCATTCCGCAAACATCCAGGACAATGCCGCTGCTGCCGTTGCGATATGTGTAACAACAAAAGCGGACGTTGCAAGAGAGCCCGACGCGACCGCGCTGCCGCCGTTAAATCCGAACCAGCCGAACCATAATAACGAAGCGCCTATGAGGGTCATGGTAATGTTATGCGGCATCATCGGCTCTCTGCCGTATCCCTTTCTCCTGCCGACGAAGATTGCAGCGGCAAGGGCCGATACCCCCGAGCTTATGTGCACTACAAGACCGCCTGCGAAATCAAGCGCGCCGAGATTCCTTATCCATCCCCCGACGCCCCAAACCCAGTGCGCGAGAGGGAAATATATGAAGGTCGCCCAGAGGACGAGGAACACGAGATATGTGCTGAATTTGAAACGTTCGGCAAAGGCCCCGGTAATAAGCGCCGGAGTGATTACGGCAAACATCATCTGGAATATCATGAAGGCCTGATGCGGTATCGTCGCCGCGTAATCGGGATTCGGCTCAAGGCCTACGCCTTTTAACCCTACCCAGTCAAGGTTGCCTATTACATGTCCGACGTCCGGACCGAAAGACAGGCTGTACCCGTAAAGCACCCAGAGGATTGTCATGACCCCGAGAGCTATAAAGCTCTGCATTATGGTCCCCAATACATTTTTCTTTCTGACCATACCTCCATAAAACAGCGCCAGGCCCGGAGTCATCAGCATGACCAGCGCCGTTGAAATCAGCACCCAGGCCGTATCGCCGGTATCAACTGTCGGGGCAGGGGCAGGCTGTTCAACCGCTGCCGGAGCTGAAGACCCAACCTGTGCCTCTTCTGTAAAGCCGGGGCTTGCAAAACTCAACAAACCAATCATCATCAAAATACTCAATAATCGTTTCATAGTGCCTCCTTAATTTTTAATTCCTAAAAACCGAGCGTCATGTTGATGCCCGCGACAAGCGTATCGTCCAGTTTCCCGTTGTGGTTGAACGAAGCGCCGTCCACCGTACGTTTCGCCTTCCCGGACAGAGGGAACCAGTATTGGACTACGGGCTGAACACTGATATTCTCCGCAACCGGTATCGTCAGACCGGCCTTGACCATGCCGTCATGAAATGCACTGTATTTATCTCCGGTATAATCGCCTGTTGAGCTTTCATATGTATTCCAGTAATCGTAATCTCCGGCAAAATATCCTGCCGAGGCCCCGAGGTCCAGCGTTATATCCTTCACAAGCGGAATGGAATGGGCCACGGAGAGATTCACATACGTGCCGGGATATTCGGTTATGTCGCGATAAACCGACAAGGCCGGTTTCAACAATGTGTCGTAGCTCATGGTCAGGAAAAGCTCTTCTGTTTCAGCGGTATATTTTGTGCCGTAATAGATATAGCCTCCCGTCAAACTGAGTTTGTCGATCACAAATGTATAGCTCAGCGTCAAATCGGTCTCGTTAAAACTCTTCTCGTCCGCCCTGTCGGGTGCAAAGCTCTGCGTCGGGTTTTCCTCGCTGTCGATATTGCCCCAGAAAGAAGCGGAAAAATATTTGTACGAGACACTCACGTACGGCTGAACAACAAAGCTGTCTGTGCTTAATTCGTATCCTCTGAATACGTACCTGTTGAATACGCCGAGACCGACGCTGCCCGATATGGGCGGTTCTTCCGCATGGACAAGCAGAACTTCCTTCGGGGACTCTGTTTTGTGGGTCTCTTTCTCGTCAGCCTGCTCCGCAACTGCGGCGAACGGCAAACAGAACGTCAACATCATTACCAAAACAACAACTGTTTTCAAATTCCTCATATCTCCTCCCTAAAACATTTTGAAATTTCAGATGACCGTCATATCGGTCACCGCCCGGCTTTTCCACCAAATTCCTCTAACCCCTGTCCGCTTCACTCACCTCCTCCTTTCTGATCCCGTATTTTTTAATCTTGTAGCCGATCATCCTCTCGGTAATGCCAAGCTGTCTTGCGGCCTTTGCCATTACCCAATCACATCCTTTCAGCGCCTTGATAATTTCTTCCTTCTCAATGTCCCTGATCTGCTCCTTCAATGAACTCATGATTTCATCCTTTGATTTTGTATTAAGCCAAAACTGTGCCAGACGGAAGTCTTTGGATTTCAAGAATTCTCAAAGTAGGTAGAGCTACAACCTTGTTGCTTCAATACAATTTCGTAGGCACAATTTTGTAAGTTGTGGTCAAACCTTATTGCCGCACACCGTGCATTGAGCATCTTTCCATGTCCTCAGTTTTCTGAAATCCATATTCACGGTATTGAATACCAGCATTTCAGAATGCAGGGGGAGGCCCGTATCCTGTCAGCAGCTTAATCGCCTCGATGCTCATCATGCAGCCGAGGATCCCGAAATCCATAAGCAGTTTCTCCGGCTCGTCCATGCTCATTGGAGTGGGAATAACGAGGTTTTATTTTCAGTCATCTTTTTTGCCAATGACCTGTATTCATCCGCCTGCGGGTGATCACCGGAATACTCGATAACGGTCATCCTTCTCAGCTCAGCCCTCTGCACCTGGTTGTCCCTCGGAACAAAGTGGATCATCTGCGTTCCTAATTTCTTTGCGAGCTCGGAAATCAGCTCATATTCCTTGTCCGTTTTTCTGCTGTTGCAGATCACATCATAAAAGACAAAATCGAGGTCCTCGCCGTATGCGCCGTTTTCCTCAAGAAAATTTATGGCGGTTATAACGCCGCGTGTTATGCTGCAAAAGTGTCTGACTATTTTGTAGAAATTAGAGGGAGGATCAGGATTGGGACCGGCCCTGCTTCTTCATCATCTGCTGCACGCCGGGAAAGGCGTCGATATTGGTATGCGGAATAAAAAGCCCCGAGATGTATTCGTTCATGAATGAGTGGGAAACGGAAAGTTCGAGATAGGTCATCTTCTTCGCGATTTCTTCGGCCTCCGAGCGGAGCTTCCGGGAGAGCAGGCAAAGATATGCGCCTGTGACGGAGGTGTTGCCCATGTATTCGAATCTTTCCTTCGGCAGTTCGGGGAGCATTCCGAGCATGATGGCCCTTTCGATGTCGAGGAACTTGCCGAAACCGCCTGCGATATATACCTTGCGAATATCATTAAACGTGAAACCCACTTCCTTGAGGATCGTAGAGAACCCGGCATATATTGCCGCTTTTGACCTGATGATATTTTCTATGTCCGGCTCTGCAAGCACTATGTCTTTGTTGTCACCGCAGTAAACTACAAACTCGAGTCCGTCCTCGCCTTGCCTCACTCTCTTTGAGACATCTTGCTGCAGCTTTCCCTTTTGATCGATTATTCCGGTGAGGAACATCTCTGCAATCGCATCCACCATTCCGGAGCCGCAAATACCGGTCGGTTTAATATTTTGATTTGAGGGAAATCCTCCTTGTTCCAAAGGGGAATTCCCGATGACTTTTATCTCAACGTCGAGGGTCTGACGGTTGATCTTTATTCCCTCGATCGCGCCGTCAACCGCCCGCATTCCGCATTTGATCCCGCTTCCTTCAAAGCACGGTCCTGCCGAGCAGGCCGCTGCCATGAGCCATTCGGAATTGCCGATCACGATCTCGCCGTTTGTGCCTATGTCGATGAAGATGCATAACTCCTGCCTGGTATGCAGTCGTGTGGCAAGCACCCCGGACACAATGTCCCCTCCCACGTAACTTGCAACGCAGGGGAAGGAATATATCGGGACATTCGGGTTTGCCCTGATGCCGACCTCGCCTGCGAAGGCGAGAGGGAAGTTGTTTGCGGTGGGGATATACGGTTCTTCCCTTATGGCGGACGGGTCCAGACCCAGAAACAGATGGGTCATCGTAGTATTGCCGGCGACCACGATACAGTCAATGGATTCAACATCGACATGATGGTTTTTCCTGATTATGGAAAGCAGGGCATTGATGTCGGAAAGGACCGCGTCATTTAATTCTTTTAATTTATTATGCTC
>QZJG01000001.1 GCA_003599275.1 Nitrospiraceae bacterium
CAATAAGAGAAAGAATGGCATTCATTTGGCTACCTCTTTTCTTTCAAATTCTATGACTTCATTATGGATGTCTTTATAGACACATTCCTCTTTGTATATTTCGTCGGCCTTCTGTAACCTCCTGTAAGTCCACCTCTGCAGTTCGTTTGCCCTGAGATGATAAAGCTTCTCACGGCATTTCATATAGATATCAAATGCGAGAAGGGACATGTCGTCTATTTTCAGCTCGAATTCCAGCAATTCGTCCTGCAGCCCATGCGCTGAAATTTCAGCTTTCAACTCTCCCCTGACTGCCTCTTTTAAAAACAGAATGGGACGGACGCATTGAGATGGAGTGAAGTCCTGAACAGCGCGGATCCTGATAATATTGTCGAGGAACAAAGAAACCTTTTCATTCCCTTCCCCGTGGAGGAGATACTCATATATTTCCTCTATCCCCTTAAATGTCGTTGCGCCTACCGGATTCAGAAAGGGGTTTTTCTGTCCTCTTAAAAACTTGGCGGAGTCGGAAGGATAAGTGTTGAGGATGGCCTCATACCATCTGTTCAATACAGCAGATTTTTTCTCAGAAAGAAAACCGTATAACTTCATAATACTTCCCTGTTCACTGAACGATTTTATCCACCCTCCACCAAGTATTAAAAGGTATAATCAAGGAAACTGTTTTTTGTCGAATCCTGTTTACTATACGCAACCGGTCGGCTTGGGGAGACCGGCATATCTGCATGCCTGCTTGGCCGGGCCGGCAGGATAGAGCTCATACAGATATTTGGTATTGCCTTTTTCCGGCCCCATGACCTTACCTATTTCCTTGGTAAGAATCTTGATCATCGGGGCTATCTGATATTTTTCAAAATATCCCCTTAGAAACTTGATGACCTCCCAATGAGACTCGGTCAACTCAAGACCGTCATCCTGCGCCATTCTCTTGGCGACACCTTCATTCCACTCCTGCCAGTCCTGTAAATACCCTTCCTCATCAACCTCGAAAGCTTTACCTTCAACATCTAAAGTCGGCATTACTATACTCCTTTCTTATTTCTAATTTAGGTATCTTCTTTTTTTAATGGAAGATAAGATGTTAAGAACATCTCGGCTAAAAACAGGTTAAAAATATAACTCAATTACACCGCTACGGTCAAATAAAAAAAATTTATAAAATCATTTGCGACTATTTTACCACAAAGCACTCAGTTTATTTCAACCTGAATGGATGCTATCCCGTCTTTAATTTTGCAAATAAAAGTTTTCCTGTCCTGCCCGTTCTGCTCCCGCTTCTGCCGGTCGTATTTGTATGTATGTCGTAGTCCAGAATCTCTGTCTCGTATTCCTCGGGCGTCAGCGATAACGCCCTGTCAAAGTCCCCTTTGCAGGCAAAAGTCAATGCATCGAGATATATTTCACCGAGATTGTGTCCGGTACGGTCCAGGACGTACACTGCACCGCATATGCAAATGCCTCCTGTAAGATCCAGGGACCTGGAACGAATATCCACCGGACTTGCCAGATAATTATCACAAAACGGACACTGTAAAGGTTGTCTTCTCATAGATTCATCTTATTTTGTCATTCTCCGGCTTGACAATGCAAACACCATAATCCTTGCAATATTCATTTTAAACCTCTAAAGGCAGTTGCACATCTTACTGCCCCATCCGCCCACTCAGGCGAGCCGATTGCGTGCAGATGCGTATATGCAGCAAGCACATTTTTATAACACAATCCGTCTTTGTTATCTATAATGCCTTTGCCGCGTCTGACGCTGAAAACCAGAGATGAGTCACCTTTCTCAAAATCAAGCACGCGCGAATAATGAAACTCATGCCCTTTAAGAACAGTCTTTTGAGGAAAATAAGGGTTGGTTTCTTCCACTTCGACGACCGTATAACCATGCGCCTGCGGTTTTCTTTCCATTCCAAACACTATTGGGAATATGCCGGCCATCGGGTACTTCCTGCCGTCTAAAACAAGCTCTTTCCCAAGATACATCAACCCCCCGCATTCGGCATACACGGGAAGGCCCTTATCGATCGCGCTGCAGAGCGCTTTTCTGAAAGACGTATTGTCAGCCAATGCTATCGCATGTGTTTCCGGGAACCCCCCGCCAATATAAAGCGCATCAATATCCGGAAGTTGTTTTTCTCTCAGGGGGCTGACTTCTATCAGGGCCGCTCCCCTCTTCTCAAGCTCCTCGAAATTCTCCTGGTAGTAGAACTGGAATGCGGAGTCACGGATGATGCCGATTTTAACAGAAGGGGCACCCTTTGACTGGCTCAGGTCGATACGATCGGACCCTTGTCCCATTTTTATTTGTTGCGCCTCATTTGCAATCTTCAAAACTTGCTCCACATCAATATATTTCCCGCCTATTTCAGCAACAAGCGCAAAAGATTGATCAATGTCCTGATGCTCCTGAAAAGGGGTCAAACCCATATGCCTCTCGGGGAAAGGATCTTTCTTTAATTTCGGGATGGCGCCGACAACCGGCAGATTGCTTTTCATGTGTATCGCTTTTTTTATCACTGCTTCCTGTCTTGCTGTTGCGACCTGGTTGAGAACAACGCCTCCGATCGGGACTTTTGTGTCCATCTTCTGGCATCCTAAAACCATGGCCGCAATCGTATTGGTTGCCTTTGTGCAGTCAACGATTATTATCACCGGAGCTTTCAAAAGTTTTGCGAGTTCAGCCGTGCTGTAAGTCCCTTCATGATCAACACCGTCATACAGTCCACGGTTGCCTTCGATAAGCGCAATTTGGGCATTATGTGAATGGGACATAAATGACTGCAATGCCTGTTCCGGGGTCATCATAAAAAGGTCTAAGTTGTAACACGGAGAGTCTGCCGCCTTTGCAAGCCATCCTGCGTCAATATAGTCGGGGCCTTTTTTAAAAGGAGTGACTTTTAAGTTTTTCTCCCTGAAAAGGGTGACAAGGCACAAAGAAAGGATAGTCTTTCCGCTCCCACCCCGGAGACCTGAGACAATCAGCCTGGGAATCGAGAAATCATGCAAATCGGTCATTAGTTAATTTAACAGGAGCGCACAAAAAATTTCCCTCTTTGAAAAAGGGGGGCAAGGAGGGATTCCTAAAAAAACATTTTCTATAAATCTCCCCTGACCCCTCTTTGTCAAAGAGGGGCATAAAGGTACAACAACAAAATTCAGAACCTTACTTCTCTATTTAATAAGTCCTTTTTCCCTGAGATATTCTTCACTCGGAATCTCTACTGAACTGGCTCCGCCGCCGTAAGAATACATAAGCCTGCCAACATCTATCATGCCTCTCAGGGCCTTTTTAACTGTATCGGGGGCTTCCGATGTTTCTTCTGCAAGTGCCTTGATAACATCTTTCTCTTTGAGTTTTTTCTTGCCCTTCATCTTTTCCATATAAGCGAAGATTTTATCCTGTAATTCTGCTGTTTCCATATCCTCACCTCTTTCCATGTTTATTGCAGGGACGGGTTTAAAACCCGCCCCTGCATACGATTATTATCTTGAATACTTGAATGCCGCTGAAGTTCTGAATGTGTCTCTTGCGAAAGTGAAATCGTCAATGTGCTGGAACGTAAACTCGATCCCGGTCAGATTGAAAAATTCTTCCCATCCGACCCTCTCGATCCACTCGCCAACCCTCTCATGCTTCTTCGCATTCTTGGCATATACATCAAGGATGTTCTTAATGGCAGCAACAACCTTGGGCCATCTCGGCGGTTCATTGTAGAAGAAAGGAATGGCTAACTTTGAAAATTTGGGGCTCGTCCTTAAACTGCCGATTTTGCCGCCCACCACTATCGCCACACCGTCTTCTTCAGGTTTATGAATGTCAATCGGCGGACATACAGTGAAACAGTTTCCGCAGTACATGCATTTTTCTTCATTGATTGTGACCGATTTATCTTTTGGATTCGGCCTGATTGCCGATGTCGGACATGACGCAATGGTTGTCGGGATCTCGCATACCTTGGTGACCAGCTCGTGTTTAATTGTCGGCACCTTCCTGTGCACTGCAACAACTGCTATGTCGGAACAGTGAACAGCGCCGCACATATTGACGCAGCATGCGACCGCAAGCCTGACCTTGTTTGGAAGTTCCTTGGTTGTGAAATAGTCATAAACTTCATCCATTATTGCCTTAACAAGTCCGGATGCGTCCGTACAAGCACTGTGGCAGTGTACCCATCCCTGTGTATGGACGATATTGCTTATCCTCGGCCCGATCCCGCCGACAGAGAACTTCCTCTCCTGAAGCTCTTTCAGGAGGGGGTCCATCTTGCTCTTGTCGGAGACAAGGAACTCAACATTGTTTCTCGTTGTGAAACGGAGATAACCGTCGCAGTATTTTTCCGCAAGGTCACATATCTCACGGATGGTTTCCGTGCTCAGGATCCTCGGGGACGCGGCCCTTACTGTATAGAGCGCGTCGCCGCTTTCCGCCACGTGCACCATCGTGCCTCCGCTTAACACCTCATGATATTTCCATTTGCCGTAGTTTTTCTTTATTACAGGCGGAATAAACTGATCATATTTTGGTGGTCCAATGTCTGTTTGTCTTTTTGGTAATGCCATGTGAACATTCCTCCTTTTTATTTATTTTATTTAATTACCTTTTAAAATCACTTTCGGCCCAGAAGAAGAACGGGTCTTTCCTCGGTTCTTTGACCTGCTGCGGCTGAGGCGGTACGCCGATGTGCTCAAGGAACGGCCTCAAGCCTTTTATTTCAAGGACCTCTCCGATCCTCTCTCTCGGCTTTGCAGTGTCATCCCACCATTCGATCATGCTGCGGATAAGCGTCTTCAATTCTGTGTATGGCGCCTCCACCTTTATAAATGGGACTATGACCCACGAAAGCAATGAACCGACAACAATCGGGGCCTTACTGCCGACAAGAAGGGTTGCGCCCTTTTCCTTGCCGGATCTTAACGCCTTTGTCATCTTTGCTATACAGTGCATGCACCTGCTGCATTGAGCATCATCAATCTTTATCTCGCCGTTATTGTAGCTCATACAGCTTGTCGGGCACATTTCAATTATTTCGGCCTGTATATTCATACCAGCGCCTGCATACTTTTTCACTTCAGCCTGGTCTATCTGGATGTTGCCCTTCCATGTTCCGATGATGGACAAGTCCGCGCGTGCGATAGCAGCAACGCAATCAACTGCGCATCCGGCGGTCTTGATCTTGAATTTGTAAGGGAATGAGGGTCTGTGCATCTCATCCTGGAATTCCTGTGTGAGATTATACGTAATGTCCAATGTGTCTATATTGGACCATTCGCAACGGCCCGGCCCTACACAACAGCTCGGAGTCCTCATTGCCGAGCCTGAACTGCCGAGGTCCCATCCGCGTGATGAATATTCAGCGAAAATCGCCTCGAGGCTTTCGGTCTTTGTTCCAAGCAGGACGAGATCGCCCGTGGAGCCGTGCATATTTGTAAGACCGCTTCCATATTTGTCCCAGATATCGCAGATTTCTTTAAGCGCCTTTGCAGTATAAAAGAAACCGCTTGTCTGGTTGATTCTTACGGTATGAAAGTGTGCAATACCGGGGAATTCATCCGGAAGGGAAGAATACCTCCCGATAACGCCCCCTCCGTATCCGAGAACGCCGACGATTCCGCCGTGTTTCCAATACCCGCGCTTTGTGACATACGATTTCTCAAGCTGGCCCAACTCATCGTCTGCCATTGAGCTTTTCTTCGCAGCCTTTTTTATTTCCGTAACAAAACTCGGCCACGGTCCTTTTTCAAGCTCATCCAACATTGGTGTTTTGTACTTTCCGCTCATGTATACCTCCTTTTTTATTTTGCCCTTGTATTTTTACAAGAGAATTTGCCTGCATACATAAAAAAGAAACAAGACCCTAAATCCCTTTTGTCTTAGAATTTATTCTTGAACTAGGGGAATAGAAAAAATGGTTTATCATATTAAAACAACTGTTATTTTACGTCAAATAAATAAATTTAATCTGCACATCATCGATGCTTATTGTTAGAGCACGGACGCAGAGATTCACGTGAACAATATCCCGTTGTCAGTAAAAAATGACTGCCCGATGGTCATGAAACAGGTCCCAAATTTTTTTGCGGCAAGAGTTAACTAAGACCCTTTTTCAATTTCCGGGGCATTAAGCATATTGATAAAAAAGATATCTTCTTTACCAGTAACGAATATCCCCAACATCCACATGAACAAACCCTGCTCGCGGATAATAGCCTACGCCGCCGGCCTGAAGATCCATGGCCGCCAGTCTTAATGCCTTGGTAGAGTACCCGGGCACCCGGATATCGGCAGCCTTTCCATACATATGAAGGCTGTTCTTGGCTACCCCACGCTTTGATTTCCTGAGCTGAGCATTTGCCTGTGGAGAACGATACCCCGAAACAACATGGAACGGCTCATTGATCTTGAGTTTTTCTTTGAGGGCAAAAAGCAGATCCAGCAGATTCGTATCAATCGCCTGAATTGTATCGGTCAAATGGTCCCGGAAGAGATGATTTATTTCATCAAGTACATCAGGTATATACTCGCCCTTGATCCAGTAATCTGCCTGTAATTTTTCTCCCGTATAAACATTGTAAAAAAACAGGGAACGTTCAGGCAATAAAACATCTTTTACTGCAGTGAAGGCCTTGCGCGGTATAAGACTTGATGCAATTGTGACCAATCCACCTGTGATAAGACCCCTTCTGCTAATCATGAGGTCTAACACAGCCTTTATTTTTTTCTCGAATAAATTCAATGCATTAACCTCCTTCAATCAAATTAGTCAAAATTATAGCATGCAGGGAGAAACATTTCAATGCCTGGTGTCTTGTCATGTCGGAACTGTGGCGAAGCCGAAACATCGCCTTAACTCTTCAGGAACAACACCCCAAGCGGCGGGAGGGTCAGATAAAGGGCAAAGTCTCTTCCCTGAGCAGGCGCCGCAATGGCCTCCACGCCCCCCGCATTGCCGCATCCGCTTCCTCCGTAAATCTCCGCATCGCTGTTCAGGAGTTCTTTCCAGAAGCCTCCGTGAGGAACGCCTACGATGTAGTTTCGTCTCGGTACTCCAGTGAAATTGCAGACAACGAGGACCGTTTCACCGGATTTCCCTTTCCGTATAAAACTTATAATGCTCTGTTCCCAGTCATGAAAGTCGATCCATTCAAACCCGTCATTGGAGAAATCCAGCTCATGCATTGCGGGTTCATCCCTGTAAAGGTAATTCAGGTCCCTCACCCACTTGTGAATCCCCTGCTGAAAAGGGTAATTCAGGGCATGCCATTCCAGGCTCTCTTCATGGCCCCACTCCTTCCACTGGCTTATCTCTCCGCCCATGAAAAGGAGTTTCTTGCCGGGGTGGCCATACATATACCCGAACATGAGCCTCAGGTTTGCAGACCTCTGCCACTCATCTCCCGGCATTTTTCCTATAAGCGCCCCCTTGCCGTGGACTACCTCGTCATGTGAAAGCGGGAGCATGAAGTTTTCGGAGAAGGCATACCATATGCTGAAGGTCAACTGGTCGTGATTATACTTTCTGTAAAGAGGGTCTTTTGACATATATTTCAGGGTGTCGTGCATCCAGCCCATGTTCCATTTCATCCCAAAGCCAAGTCCGCCGACATGGGTCGGCCTTGAAACCATAGGCCAGGCTGTTGATTCCTCCGCAATGGTCTGAACGTCAGGGTGCGCGCTGTATACCGCTTCGTTGAATCTCTTTAAAAAGCTTATAGCGTCCAGGTCCTCTTTGCCGCCGTATATATTGGGACTCCATTCACCGTCTTTTCTCGCATAATCAAGATACAGCATGGAGGCCACCGCATCCACCCTTATGCCGTCGATGTGATACTTGTCGAGCCAGAAAAGCGCGCTGCTTATAAGGAAGTTTCTCACTTCGTTTCTGCCATAGTTGTAGATGTAACTGTTCCATTCAGGGTGGAAACCCCTTTGGGGGTCCTGGTGCTCATATAGATATGTGCCGTCGAAGTATGCGAGTCCATGTTCGTCCGAGGGGAAGTGAGAAGGCACCCAGTCGATAATAACGCCAATCCCTTTCTGATGAAGAACGTCAACCATATACATAAAGTCCTGGGGTGTTCCGTATCTGCTCGTCGGAGCAAAGTATCCGACGGTCTGATATCCCCAGGAGCCGTAGAAAGGATGTTCCATTATAGGCAGAAGTTCAACATGCGTAAAGCCCATCTCCTTTACATAATCTGCAAGATAATGGGCCAGTTCCCTGTAGTTGAGGGACCTGTTGCCTTCCTCCGGCACCCGCCTCCATGAACCGAGATGGACTTCGTATATGGCAAAAGGGGCATTCAGGGAATTGGGTTTGTGCCTGCCTGCCATCCAGGCGTTATCATTCCATGTGTAGTTAGTGTCCCATATCACTGAAGCGGTCCTGGGGGGAGTTTCCCAGTAGAATGCATAAGGGTCGCCTTTGTCGACGCTGTAGTCATTGTAATTGGATACTATATGGTATTTATAAATGTCACCTTTTTTTACGCCGGCCAAAAACCCTTCCCAGATACCTGAGCCGTCCCATCTCGACGCCAATTGATGGGATTCCTTGTCCCATCCGTTAAATTCTCCGATAACGGAAACATGTTTTGCATTTGGCGCCCAGACAGCGAAATATGCGCCTTCCTGCCCGTCAACGGTCATAGGATGCGAGCCGAGTTTATCATAGAGTTCAAAATGGTTACCCTCTTTGAAAAGATATATATCCTGGTCCGTAAGCAGGCTTATATCATGTCTTACCATCCATTCTCCTTCCATTATTCCATTTGTAAATGGCCTATGCATTGTTTGTGCCCTCCAAAAATATAAACCCCGGAAGTAAATTATTCAAGACTCAATTCTATAATAATCCCATAAAAAAGAGAAGGAATCCATCCGAATGTAACATACCACGGAATTCAGTTGTTACTTGAAACCTTAAAGTAGTAAAATGTTTGACATAAATATTCCTTTACATATGCGGAGGGAAATTGGAGCCATATCAACTTACTATTGAAGAAGCAAGGGCAGCTATCGGCAGGAGCGAGATCAGCCCGCTGGAACTGACTGAAGCTGTATTTAAAAGGATAGAGGCCGTCGATGAAAGAATACATTCCTATCTGACTTTAAATAAAGAAAATGCACTGGTCCGGGCAAGGCAGGCCGAAAATGCTCCTGAACAGCCGCTTGCGGGGGTCCCGATTGCGATAAAAGACAATATCTGCACTGAAGGTGTACGGACCACCTGTTCATCAAGGATTCTCGAAAATTTTGTCCCGCCGTATGAAAGCACGGTAACGACAAAACTTAAGGCACAGGGCTATGTGCTTACCGGAAAGACAAATCTCGATGAGTTTGCGATGGGTTCATCCACGGAAAATTCGGCCTTCGGTCTTACAAAAAATCCATGGGACATGACAAGGGTCCCCGGCGGTTCAAGCGGCGGCTCCGCAGCGGCAGTAGCTGCGGACATGTGTATTGCGGCGCTTGGCTCCGATACAGGGGGCTCGATTCGCCAGCCGGCCTCATTTTGCGGGGTTGTGGGTTTAAAACCGACTTACGGAAGGGTTTCCCGTTACGGTCTCGTTGCATTTGCATCGTCGCTTGATCAAATAGGTCCGATAACAAAGACAGTGAAAGATTCCGCCATCCTTCTTAATGTCATCAGCGGTCACGACCCCTGTGACTCAACATCTGCCAATATGCCCGTGCCCGATTTCACCTCCGGACTCGGGCGGGACATTAAAGGAATGAAGTTCGGGGTCCCGAAGGAATACTTCATTGAAGGCATGGACAAAGAAGTAGGGGAATCAGTAAAGCAGGCGATGAATGAACTTGAATCACTCGGGGGCATTCCGGTGGAAATATCGCTTCCACACACAGAGTACGCGGTTGCAGCCTATTACATACTTGCCACCTCCGAGGCCTCGTCAAATCTCGCGCGGTACGACGGCGTGAAATATGGTTTGCGTGCCGGGGGGAAAGACCTCCTTGATATGTACATGAACACAAGACAGTCCGGATTCGGCGCAGAGGTAAAAAGAAGGATAATCCTCGGCACGTATGCCCTGTCCTCCGGATATTACGACGCTTATTACAAAAAGGCCCAGCAGGTGAGGACACTGATAAAACAGGATTTCGAGAAGGCGTTCGAACAGGTTGACATAATAGTTACGCCGACGTCCCCGACCCCTGCATTCAGGGCAGGCGAAAAGACGGACGACCCGCTCCGGATGTATCTCGCTGATATATTCACCATTTCAGTCAACCTTGCCGGTGTGCCGGGTATTTCTGTTCCATGCGGATTCACATCTCAAAATTTGCCGGTCGGTTTGCAGATAATCGGGAAGCATTTTGATGAAGAGACGATATTGAAAACAGCATATGCCTATGAACAGGCAACAGATTGGCATAAAAGGAAACCGGGGTTGTAAAAGGAGAGAAAGCGGATGCAATACGAAGCGGTCATAGGCCTTGAAATACATGCGCAGTTGCTGACGGAATCCAAGATGTTCTGCGGGTGCCCGATAAAATTCGGGGCAGAACCCAACACACAGACTTGCCCGGTATGCATCGGGATGCCGGGCGTTTTGCCGGTGATGAATAAAAAGGCGATTGAATACGTGATTAAAACAGGCCTTGCCGTGAATTGCAAAATCGCCCCTTACAGCAGGTTTGCGAGGAAGAACTATTTCTACCCGGACCTTCCCAAGGGCTACCAGATAAGCCAGTATGAGCTTCCTCTATGCGAAGGCGGCGGTATCGGGATTACTGTCAATGGCAGCACAAGAAAAATTGGCCTAACAAGGATACATCTCGAAGAAGACGCGGGCAAGAACATTCATGAAGGGGCCGGGAATCACAGCTTCGTTGATTTAAACAGGGCAGGAACGCCGCTCATGGAGATTGTCTCCGAGCCCGACATCCGCAGTCCGCAGGAGGCCGCGGAGTTCGTGAAAAAGCTGAGGGCAATTGTACGTTATATCGGCGTTTGCGACGGCAACATGGAGCAGGGTTCTTTGAGATGCGACGCGAACGTGTCTGTCAGACCCATCGGCCAAAAAGAGTTCGGGACAAAGACCGAGATAAAAAATATGAACTCCTTCCGCTTTGTCGAGAAGGCGCTTGAATATGAAATAAAGCGGCAGATAAAGGTCTTGAATGAAGGAGGAAGGATCATTCAGGAGACAAGGCTATGGGACTCAGGCAAAGGGATAACGGAATCCATGCGGTCAAAGGAAGAGGCGCACGATTACAGATATTTCCCTGACCCCGACCTTGTGCCGGTTGAAGTTGACGATGCATGGATTGAGCAGATAACAGCGCAGCTTGTGGAGCTTCCCGATGCAAGAAGGCAGAGATTTATCACTCAATACAGCCTCCCCGAACAGGATGCGGATTTACTGACATCTGAAAGATCAACCGCGGAATGGTTTGAGCAGGCTGTGAAGTCAGGCGGCGATCCGAAGGCCGTGAGCAACTGGATGATGGGCGAGTTCATGAGGCTTCTAAACGAAGAGGGCAAACAGATTGATGAATCCGCCCTGAAACCGAAGCAGCTTGTTGACATGCTGGCCCTCATCGATAAGGGAACTATAAGCGGCAAGATTGCCAAAACTGTTTTTGAAGAAATGTATAAAACGGGCAAAGAGGCCGAAGCTGTTGTGAAAGAAAAAGGGCTTGTTCAAATCAGCGATACGGCCGGCATCGAGGCTGTGATTGGCGAGATACTGGATAAGAACCCCAATGAGGTTGAGCGTTTCAGGGCCGGAGACGAAAAATTGATGGGCTTCTTCGTCGGGCAGATCATGAAGGCGATGAAGGGCAAGGCAAATCCCGCGATCGTGAATGAGATATTGAAGAAGAAGCTGGGGAGTTGAAATAGTTAATAACCGTAGGCAGAGTCATTCCCGCGAAAGCGGGAATCCAGAGATATAAAATAGATTACCGTTTCCACGGGAAACCCTGGATTCTCCGGTCAAGCCGGAGAATGACGAACTTGGCCGAATATTTTTTAGATCAATCATATATGGAAACCATTCTCATTGTAGAAGACAAAGAATCAATGGCCCGGATGTTGAGGGAGACACTGGAGTCCGAGGGCTATGAAACCGTCATTGCAGGGAGCGGGACCGAGGGGATAAAAAAAATCCGCGAGAATAAAGTGGACCTCGTGCTTACCGATTTGAAACTGCCGGGTAAAGACGGCATCGAGGTGCTTAGGGCCTCGAAAGAAGAAAACCCTTTGGTCCCGGTCATTGTCATGACAGCATTTGGAACGGTCGAGACAGCGGTCAGCGCAATGAAGCTCGGCGCATTCGATTTTATAACCAAGCCTCTTGATACGGACCATCTGCGTTTGCTAATAGACAGGGCGCTGAAAAACAGGAGGCTTGTCACTGAAAACCTGCTCCTTAAAGACGCATTATCAAGACATGTCGGAGCGCCTGATATCATCGGTAAAAGCGCCGGGATGCTTGAGGTCGCTGCAAATGTGCAGAAGGTCGCCCCGGCAAAGACAACGGTCCTTCTTCTTGGCGAATCCGGTACCGGTAAAGAGCTTTTTGCAAGGGCCATACACAATCTGAGCCCAAGGAAAGACCGCCCGTTTGTCCCTATAAACTGCGCTGCAATACCGCATGAGCTTCTTGAGTCTGAACTGTTCGGCCATGAAAAAGGCGCATTCACCGGCGCAGGAGAGAAAAAACCGGGGAAATTCGAGCTTGCCGATAAGGGCACGATATTTCTTGACGAGGTGGGCGAGATGGACATGTCGCTGCAGTCGAAGGTCCTGCGGGCGCTGCAGGAGGGCGAGATAGAGAGGGTCGGCGGGACACATTCCATCAAGGTCGACATCAGGATAATTGCCGCGAGCAACAAAGACATAGAGGCCGCGGTCAAGGCAGGCGCTTTCAGGGAAGACCTCTATTACAGAGTGAGCGTTTTCCCTGTAGTGATCCCGCCTCTGAGGGAAAGAAGGGACGATATACCTCTGCTCATCGAGCACTTCATTTCGAAATTCTCTGCAGAAATGAACATACCTCATAAAAAGGTGGGCCCCGACGCAATTGAGATGATGAAAGTTTATTCGTGGAAAGGGAACGTCAGGGAACTGGAAAACGTCATCGAAAGGGCGATGATCCTATGCGAAGGAGATACCGTCACAAAAGAGCATCTGAGATTAAGTCCGACCGTTTCTCCTGAATCCGCACTTATGAATGTCCCACTGGATGGGACCCTCGATGAGGCCTCAAATGCCGCCCGGAGCGCCGCGGAGACATTGAGAATAAAAAAGGCGCTCGAAGTCACCCACGGCAACAAGACAAAGGCGGCGGAAATATTGAAAGTCAGTTACAAGACGCTTTTGACGAAGATCAAGGAATACGGGATTGAGACGGTTTGACGTTATGCCCTGGTCATCATCTCTTTAAACTCATCAGCGGGAAGGGGCCTGCTGAACAAATACCCCTGTATTTCATCACAGCCTAATGAACGCAGAAATTCAATCTGTTCCATGTCTTCCACTCCCTCGGCGAGTGTTTTGAGTTTCAGATTATGCGCCATGGCGATTATTGCGCCGATAATGGCCTTATTGTCAGGGTCGGCTATGTCCCGGACAAAAGATTTGTCAATCTTCAGCTTCTTGATGGGGAATTTCCTGAGACAACTTAATGACGAATATCCCGTGCCGAAGTCATCGATGGAAAGACCGATCCCCAACCCCTTTAATCTGGTGACATTGGGCAAGGTCATCTCTATGTCCCGCATGGCCACATTTTCCGTAATTTCAACACAAAGGTATTCGGGACCAAGGCTGCTCTCGCTTAATACCTGCGTTACCATCTCCTCAAGGTCAGGACGCTGAAACTGCATGGCGGAGAAATTCACCGAAACGGAGATGGGCGACAGGCCGGCCTGCTGCCATGTCCTGTTCTGCCCACAGGCAGTGCGGAGCACAAACGAATCAATGGATTTTATGAACCCCGTTTCCTCCGCCAAAGGAAGGAACCGCATGGGATCGAGCAATCCCAATTCCGGATGCCGCCACCTCACCAGCGCCTCCGCGCCGATTACCCGCTGCATGGAGATGTCCGCCAGCGGCTGGTAGTACACAAGCAGCTCATCGCGTTTGATCGCCTGACGCAGCATGTTTTCCAGGGCTATCAGCTCAAGGGTCCTGACGTTGACTGCCGGATCGTAAAACTGGTAATTGTTTCTGCCCTTTTCTTTTGCCTGGTACATGGCGATATCGGCATTTTTCATGAGCTCCTCAAAATGGAGACCGTCATCGGGATACATGCTTATTCCTATGCTCGTTGAAATATTCAGCTCGTGTCCGTTTATCCTGTAAGGCGTTTCGAAGGTCGCCAGAATTTTCTCTGCGCTGACGCCCGCATCCACAGCATTGCCGATGTCCGGGAGTAATATGCTGAATTCATCGCCGCCGATACGCGCGATGGTGTCCGACTCGCGAATGCATGTCCTGATTTTCTCCGAAACCTTTTTAAGCAGCATATCGCCGACAAAATGTCCCAATGTATCATTGATCCTTTTGAAGCGGTCCAGGTCCAGAAAGAGGACGGCCAGTTGCCTGTTGTTGCGGTGCGCATCGGCTATTTTGAGACTGAGGCGGTCAATAAACAGGCCCCTGTTCGGCAAACCGGTAAGAGAGTCATGGCAGTCCCGGAATATCAGGGCTTCTTCCAGTTGCTTGCGGTCGGTAATATCACGGAAGACGATGACTATTCCAGGGATACCGTGTTCTTCTTTTATGGGAGCGGCGCTGTCGGAGATCGGTATTTCTTTGCTGTCCCGGGTAATAAGCAAACTGTCTTCCGCCAAATTGATGATGACGCCTTCTTTTAATACCTTGTTTGCCAGGACCCATTCAACGGTCCGGGTCTCCTCGCCCTTGATGTTGAATACCTCAGTCAATTTTTTCCCGATTGCGTCTTCCTGCTTCCATCCGGTCATGTCCTCGGCCGTTTTATTCATAAATGTTATATTTATATTTTCGTCGGCTGCGATCACCGCGTCGCCTATGCTTCTCAATGTGGTGGCGAGCCAGCGTTCCATTTTTTTTAATTTGGTCTCCATCTCATGCCTGTAGAGCGCGATCTCAATGGCTGTGTGCAATTCCCGTTCCTTGAAGGGCTTGAGTATGTATCCCAGGGGTTCGGTTATCTTTGCCCTCCGGAGGGTCTCGTCATCGCCGTAGGCAGTCAGATAGATTACCGGTATATTGAAACGGCTGCGGATCAACCCCGCTGCCTCGATGCCGTCCATGTCTCCTTTCAATACTATGTCCATCAATATTAAATCGGGCCGGAGCTCCCCGCTTTTTCTCACGGCCTCTTCCCCCGACGCAACAACCGCCGGAACAGCGTATCCCAATTTCCGGAGGCTGTCCGCTATATGCAGGCCAACAATGCTTTCATCTTCTGCCACAAGGATTTTTTTGTCCGCCATAGCTTATGGGCTCCTCAATTACATTTTATCATGCCTGCTTCCGCCCGACTTCAGGAAACGTAATTTTAAAAGTCGTTCCTTTATTCCTGATCACGTTGACGGTCCCGTCCAACTGGCCGGTCAGGGCAGCCACCAATTTAAGGCCGAGCGTGCCGGCCTTGTTCAGATCAAAATCCTCCGGCAATCCAATCCCGTCGTCGCTCACCGTCAGGGTGAATCTTCCTTCCCCGTCAGAGTAAAGGCCCGCCGTGATTTTGCCGCTCCGCTCCCCGGGAAAGGCATACTTAAGACAATTTGAGACCAGCTCGTGGATTATCAGACCGCAGGGAATAGCGGTGTTGATATCAAAGAAAATCCCTTCTGCATTTATCTCAGGTTTGATTTTTTCCATGTTGACCCCATGCGACAGGAACAGACTGGTTATCAGCTCGCCGATGTATTCCCTGAAATCAATTTTAGAGAGACTTTTCGACTGATACAGCTTTTCATGGATAAGCGCCATCATATCGATTCGATTACTGCTCTCCCGCAGGGTCATAAGCGACTGCTCATCCCTGACGTATCCGGACTGAAGATGAAGAATGCTTGATATGACCTGCAGGTTGTTTTTGACCCTGTGATGAATTTCCCTCAAAAGGACTTCTTTCTCCCTGAGAGACGCCCGCATCTTCTCTTCGGCAGTCTTTCGCTCGGCAATGTCGCGGATGATACCGGTAAAGAAGGTCTCTTCCCCGGTCCTCCATTTTGCGATAGTAAGCTCTACGGGCCGTTCCCGTCCGTCACTCCGCAGGCCCAGCGTCTCATATACTCTGCCTCGCATTTTATATTCTCTGTCTGAAAGCGCCCTTTTCATGCCCCTGATGTGAGCGTCCCTGAAACGCTCGGGCATTATGCGTGTCAGCGGGACGCCGAGCATTTCTTTTTCACTGTAGCCGAAAAGCATTTCCGCTCGCGGGTTCCACGTCGTGATCACGCCGGCTGCGTTAATGGTAATGATGGCGTCGAATGCATTATTTACGATCAGGCGGGTTTTTTCCTCCGCCTCTCTCTTTGCCGTTCTCCGCACTTCCTCGCGCGCCTCGATGACGTCTTTTTTTAACCGCTCAAATTGCCTTTCAAGGATATAAATCTCATCGCCTTTCCATGTGTCCTCCCTGCGGACGCCGAGGGTCTCACTGGAGAAGGCGGAAACATTTGCCGTTAATTTCCTTAAGCGTCCGGTAAGGAAGAACGTTATCAGGACAAAGGAGGACATGAATGCAAGGGTAGACAACTGGAGTCTCTGCCGCGCCTGCGAGACAACCGCGTCGCTTAGCCTTGTTGCGTCATCTTTCGAGATCAGGGACGCAAAACTGATCAGAAGGTCCGAGGAGCCGTAATCAAAAAATGCCTTGCTCATAAAAACAAACCGCTCTGTTACTTTCTCAAGAGGTATACCGGGGGGAAGCTCGTCAGGCTTGTTGCTTGCAATGACCACGGGGCTTTCCCCGGGCGTTAAAAGCGCTATGGCATGTCCCGGCCTGACATCGGTCACGGAGGCGCGAAGAAAGTTTTCATCGATGGGAGAGGCAAGCATCAATATGGATTGCGGCCTGCCCTCCGGGTCGCGCGATATTTCTGCCGCGATAATATGCGGGACCCCTTCTATCGTGGTCATGAAGCTGTCGCTGTAACTTTTTGAAAGGAAAATGGAAGGTGGGCCGAGTAATAAAGGCGGCAGTCCCTCTCCGGTCCGGTATACTTCCCTGCCCCTTCCCTGGGGGTCCAGCAATATAGCATAGCGGAATAAAATCAGGGACCTGAAGACAGAGACGGGAGGAAGCCACTCAGGGGGTCCGCTGTGGTACCGGACCCGGATGGTGTCGCCGGGCGACCATTTTTGCTTTTCTACATAGTCACTATAATTTTTTAATCTCGTGAATATCTTCGCGGTCCGATAGTATGCCTTTACATATCCGTCAAAGTGACGCCTGTCGTCTTCCGCCTGCCGGGCAAGGCCCTCCTTCAATTGGGCCATAAACAGGTCTCTGACCTTGCCGGAATAAATTTTGACCACAACGGTCCACAGCAATAGTCCGGTGATCAGGGTTATTGCTATCATCTTCAGGGTCAGGGGAAGACGCAGCATCAGGTTTTCAATTATCGGGGCCGGTTTAAATCCCCCGAACGGCAGCTTTATATTCATGGCGGACCCTGTTTCAACGGAAAGTTCAACTTGTTAAAGAGTAAATCAGAATTCCTATTGCGGCCCCCCTGTCAATTCATCGCCAAAAAACTTCCACCCGGCCTTTCTGAGGCGTGATGCAGGCACAACATTATGTTCCCCGGAAAGTCTCTCGGTCTCCTGCAACAGGAACTTGACCAGTTTTCCGGCGCCTGGATTTTCAACCCCCTTCCCTTCCCATATTGAAAAGGTATAAACGCGGAACAACGGATACCGCCCCTCGATCACCCGCGCATGGTCATATGGGCTGTAGCCGTTAATTTTAATCGCCTTGACATTGCCCTTGTCTTTAAAGCGGGCCATGTTCCACGTGACTTCATAGCCTATTGCCCCCGGCTCTCTTGCGACCTGCGAGATCATATCGGGAATGGCGCCGACCTCCGTGAGACCGGGGCCGAAGAGATCTTCCCCGGGAAGCAGCAATTGCCACTCGGCGGGCCTCAGTTTGCAGTGGAGTCTTCCCACCGGTTTAATCGGTATGTCCGGCCCCTTTTTACCTCCGGGGGTTTTTATATCGGACCATCGAAGCGTCTTGCCCTTAAAAATATTTCTCGCCTCCTCCAGTGTGACGTTATCGATTGAGTTGCCGGGGTGAACAAGCAAAGCGACAGGGGCGATTCCGGCTGTAAGGAATTTCAGGCCCGGGAGCCTGTCTATCTTGCCGGGAGGGCAGCAAAGTCCGCCGATATCAACCGTTTTACGCTCCACCATTCCGGTCACAATGCCGCACGTGCCCTCGGAAACAGCTATTTTCAGGTTGTTTTTTTTGGCATATTCCTGGATGACAGGCAAAAAGAGCGGATACAAATGCTGATCGAGGGACACGGCAATATCGGCATCCGCTGCGGACGGCTCATGCCTGACCGGCTTATTTTCCCAGCCTTCGGGCATCTCATGTATTATCGTCGGGTCTGAAAAGAAGGACTTCTCCAGCCCCTTGAGGGCATCATGCGCATGCAGCCCGCGGCCTGAAATTCCCGGTAAACTCACAAGGATTGGGACACAAACAACTGCAACCCAAAAAAATAATCTCCGCATATTTAACAGCGTCATGGCCTTCCTCCTGCCCGGCAGGACAATGCGATTGAAATATATGAGGTATATATCACCGCAAAAAGTCAAAGTCAAGACGCCGAATTGCATGAGACCGGCGAAAGAGGTACTATATACGCGCTATGGCCGTTAAGTCATTTTTCCGGAAATCTATTTGGTACAGGAGCAGACCTTGTGGATCATCTATGCCCTTTTAACAGCCTTTCTCCTCGCTACCAGCGACGCATTGACCAAGCGGGTCCTTGCATCCCGGGATGAATACTTTGTCGCCTGGGCAAGACTGCTGTTTGCCCTTCCGGTATTCCTGGCAAGCTTACTGTTTATTGAGATACCACATCTTAACAGGGAGTTCTGGACAGCGACCCTGTCCGCTCTGCCGCTGGAGATTATCGCCATGATTTTATACACAAAGGCATTAAAGGCCTCTCCCCTCAGTCTCACTATGCCGTTCCTTGCACTCACGCCCCTGTTTCTGATCTTCGTGTCATATTTCATTGTCGGGGAAAAGGTGTCCCTGACCGGGGCACTCGGAATATTCCTTGTCGCATCAGGAGGCTACACGCTCAATATTCATAAAGCGAGGCATTCCCTTCTTGAGCCCGCAAGAATGGTATTCAGAGAGAAAGGCTCCGTAATGATGATAATTGTTGCGTTTATCTTCAGCATCACGGCGTCTCTTGGAAAAAAGGCGATAGATAATTCATCTCCCATTTTCTTCGGCAGTTTCTACTTTATTCTCCTGACCGCCCTGTTCACGCCGATCTCTCTGAATAAAAACAGGGGCAAAACCGCCTTTACTAAAAAGGACTTTGTTCCTCTGGCAATCATCGGCATTACCTATTCCCTGATGGTCATTTTTCATATGCTCGCAATGAGCCTTGCAAAAGTGGCATACATGATCTCGGTAAAGCGGATGAGCCTGCTGTTCAGCATCCTTTACGGGCATCTTTTATTCAAGGAAGAAAAAATAGCGGAGAGGGCCATCGGCGGGGTAATCATGTTTGCCGGATTTGTACTGATTTTACTAAGCCGGTAAAATGTTGCGTACAGCGCGATTATTGCATTAGCAAAAGGGCTAAGGTAGAATATTGATGAATTCAGAAAGTTGGAGGAACGAATAAATGAACACACTCAAGACAATGACCCTTATGGTCGGCCTTACACTTGTTCTCGTGTGGGCCGGAGCAGCCATGGGCGGAAAATCAGGGATGACAATGGCGCTTATGTTCGCCCTGGTAATGAACCTGGTTTCATACTGGTTCAGCGACAAGATAGTATTGAAGATGTACAGGGCAAAGCAGGTCAGTGAAAGTGATGCGCCTGACCTTTACTCAATAGTAAGAAGGCTCTCACAGAAGGCGGAGATCCCCATGCCGAAGGTTTATATAATGGAGCAGGACCAGCCGAATGCATTCGCCACGGGAAGAAATCCGTCACATGCTGCGGTTGCCGTGACAACCGGCATAATGAGGATCCTGAGCAGGGAAGAGCTTGAAGGGGTCATCGGGCATGAACTTGCCCATGTAAAGCACCGGGACATACTCATCGGCACCATCGCCGCTACCATCGCAGGCGCGATAAGTTATCTCGCGCAGATGACGCAGTGGGCAATGATATTCGGAGGCGGAAGGCACGACGATGAAGAGGGGGGAAGCCCGGTTGCGGCGATTGTCATGATGATTGTCGGACCTATCGCGGCAATGCTCATTCAGATGGCCATCTCCCGTTCAAGGGAATATATAGCTGACGAAGGCGGCGCAAGGATCGCGGGAAATCCGGGATATCTTGCAGGCGCATTAAAGAAACTTCATATGGCTTCACAGAGGATACCCCTCGATGCCCAGCCTGCAACGGCCCACATGTTTATTGTCAGCCCCCTTTCCGGCGGAGGGATATTCAAGCTCTTCAGCACCCATCCTCCGATTGAAGAGAGGATAGCAAGACTCGAGAGCATGGGCCGTGTCCGTTAAGAATATCGAGAGGAAAATTATCTCGGGGCATCGTCTGACATCGGACGATGCCCTTTCACTTTTTCAAAGCGATGACATTTTCACAATCGGAAGGCTTGCAAATCTTGTAGCGGAGAAGAAGAACGGAAAGAACGCGTACTTCATCCGAAATCATCATATAAATCCCACGAACATTTGTGTCAACCGCTGCAAGTTCTGCGCCTTCAGCCGGTCAAAGGGTGAAAAGGGAGCGTTTGAACTGAGCATCAAAGAGATTATAGAGAAGTTAAAAGAAGAATCAAGAGTCAAGAGTCAAGAGTCAAGAAATGAAACACGAGAGAAATCTTCCAACAAAAAGCACTTAACTCTAAACTCTAAACTCTTAACTCCATATACCGAGGTCCACATTGTCGGTGGGCTCCATCCGGATTGGCAATTTGATTTCTATATCGAATTGCTGGGTCAAATCAAAAAGCATTTCCCGCAGATGCATGTAAAGGCATTCACGGCCGTTGAGATCGACTACCTCTCCAGGCTAAGCGGTTTGTCTCTCTCCGATACGTTAAAAGAATTAAAAACCGCCGGGCTCGATTCCATGCCGGGCGGCGGCGCTGAAATATTTGATGCAAGAGTAAGAAATAAAATCTGCCCTGAAAAAATCTCCGGCAGGAGATGGCTTCAGATAATGAAAGCAGCGCACAATGCCGGGATCAAAACAAACGCAACAATGCTTTACGGGCATCTTGAAACCTATAAACACAGGGTGGAGCATATGTTTAAGCTGAGAGAACTTCAGGACAGGACAGGCGGCTTTCAGGCGTTTATCCCTCTGGCATTTCATCCGATGAATACCAAATTAGGGACAAGGGTCAAGGGACAAGGGTCAAGTAAAATAAGAACGGCTGATCCCCAATCTCCAATCCCCACTCCCTTGCATTACACATCAGGCATTGATGATCTTAAGACCATTGCAATATCGCGGCTCTTTCTCGATAACTTCCAGCATATAAAAGCATACTGGATAATGCTTGGCGAAAAGATAGCCCAGATCGCCCTTAAGTTCGGCGCCGATGATCTCGATGGGACTATAATTGAAGAAAAGATAACCCACTCTGCAGGAGCGCTTTCCGGCAGTGCAATGACAAGGGCGCAGTTGATAAATTTGATAGAGAAAGCCGGGAAAGTGCCGGTAGAGAGGGACTCGTTTTACCGGCCGGTCATATAGCAACTGTTTTTTCTTGAATAGAAGCGGCAGAGTATGTAATACTTTTTCACTTGGGTTTAATAATGACTAAAGAGCAGAAGTTCCACAATGCCTTAAAAGACATATTTGTGGGCGCAAAGGTTGCCACTTTTATAGCTATATCTTGCCAAGGATGAAAAATGTTTTGTCAGGAGATAATTCGGACATATCAAAAGAAGTAAAATGGCGAGACGGCAGACTTAAAGAATCTGGATTACAAACTTATAAAACCTCTTATATGGTGGTGAGCTTATGGCAACACTGGATGAGATTAAACAAATAATCAGGCAGCACAGCAGTGTTTTAGCGGAACGGTACGGCATTTCTGTCGTAGGCATCTTTGGTTCATACGTGAGAGGCGAGGAGAAGACGGGAAGCGATATTTTAAGGAGTCTTAAATGGAAAAATCAAAACCGACGTTAGAAGAATGGAAAGCGCTTTATGACGCTGCTATAGAATTCAGAAAAATCGAGCCGTGGAAGTGGGTCAAAGAGACTGATGTATTCAGTGTCCAAGATCTGCAGACAGGTGAAATCGGATATTGCTGCATTATGGGAGAACTTGGTGAAGTGTTGGCCCTGGCTGTATATCATGGGACAGAAGGATTGAATGGCTATAAAAAGATTCTAAAAAGACAAATCAACCCCGGCGATACAGATTCTTTGTTTATTCAGGATTGTCTGATAGTTATGTTTGAAAGCAAAAGGTTTGTGGAAAAAGAAGACATACAGCTTATCAATAAACTTGGATATATATTTAAAGGAAAAAACGCCTGGCCTGTCTTTAAGAGCTATAAGCCCGGCTATTTCCCATGGTTCCTGAGCAAGGACGAGGCGTTGTACATGACAGACGCTTTGAGTCAGGCAAAAGATGTCTGTCTGCGTTTAAAAGAAAACAACAAAATGCTTCATGCCCCCAAGAAGAATCATTATTTCATTAGAGTCCCTGAGGTGAAGGGTGATGTTGTTGTCTGGAAGGATGAGTGGAGAGAGCCTGATCCCGTCAAACCGGAAGATCCTGTTAATGTGCATGTGGACGAAGTCAGACTGCAAAGGATAAAAAATTCTTTAAAACAGTCTACGGCCATATGGGAGATTGGCTTTTTTCTGGCTCCCACGCCTGTTATGGAAGGCGAAAGGCCGTATTTCCCTCAGGCCATTATGATAGCCGATCACGATACCGGTTTTATCAGAGATGTGCATCTTGCGCACAAGGACGCCTGTCAGCAAGAATTTTCCGATAAATTCCTTTTGTGTATGGAGAATGCAAAGGCAGTTCCGCTGGAAATTTTAGTGAGAAAAAAAGAGAGTGCAAAGTGCCTTGAACCTCTTGCAACACTGCTGAATATTAAAATTAGTGAAGTTAAAAAGCTTCAGAACATTGATAATGCCAGCCGATCAATGATGAAGTTTTTTAAAAGATAAATCAATGAGACGAATAACTAAGCCCATCCCTAAGGACGCCCTTCCAGAGAATTAACGACTACCTCTTTAATGGAAGCCAATTGTTCCTCTGAAAGATCAAAGCGGGACATGCTTACCTCGTCAACATCGGGAATACGGAAATTGCCGCTCGCCCCTATCTCAAACCGGTGGACCAATATATCCGCCACATGCACTGCAGCAATTATGTGATGATCGGCATTGCAGAGGGAAGGCTTATGATGCCATCTTATTGCATTTATCAGAAATGACGGGAGGCTCCACCAGTCGGCAAGATAACTGCCCATCTCTTCATGGGTGGTCCCCAATAATTCAAATTCGGCCTCGGTTATCGAAGAATTCTTCAGGCGGGCGGTTTCTATTATATTTCTAAAGACATCGTTGAAATAAAGTTCTTCTACCAGCTTGCCTATGTCATGCAGCAGACCGGCCGTGAACGCCCTGTCCGGATTTTTGGGGTCTGTGTAGGACAATTCACTCACAAGCAGTTTTGCCGCAATGCCGCAGGCCATGGAATGTGTCTGGAAGTCCTTATGGCTGAAACCGGGTATTGCAGGCGAATGAGGCGACTTTAAACTGAAAAGTGACTCCGAAAGGACCAGCCCCTGAACAATATCCAATCCCATCACCAGGATGGCCCGCTCAACAGTATCGACAAGATGCCTCTGCCCGAAAAGGGCCGAATTTGCCCAGCGAAGGAGTTCCGCAGATATTGATGTGTCCTGCTCGATTATGTCCGCTACCTGCCCAATCGAAAGGTTGTCCATATCAGCCAGGCAATCTCTTATCTCCAAAGATGTCTTCGGCATTGGCGGCAGGTTTGTGAGAGAGTTGATGATTTTTTGCAGTCCGTGGCTTTTCTTCTTAAGTTCTTCAGCCTGTAACAGGGCACCCCGGATGACCTCTTTCAGTTCTTCGTCTCTCCAGGGTTTTGAAAGAAGCTGCTGGGCGCATCCTTCCGACAACGCCTGCACTACTGCCCCCCGGTCTGCATACCCGCTCAGGAAAATGCGAACGATATGGGGATAGAGATCTTTCACCTGTTTAAGGAAGGCGATCCCGTCCATGCCCGGCATCCGCACGTCCGATATCACAAGGTCAACCTCATTTTCCCTGAGAACGTCCAGGCCCTTGGCTCCGCTGTCCGTAAAGAGAAGCTCCCAGGGTTCGTCGTACAGGAGTCTCCTCAAGGAATTGAGTACATTTTGCTCATCATCGATGAACAATATAGTCTGGCGCTTTTTCTCCATACAGTACGTTTTTAGAATACCATTGCAGAAAGACCTTTCTCAACCTTATAAAATTTTATCTCTGTGTACTCTGTGGCTGATTGCAGTTTTTAGGTTTATAATTCCCGGTCAAAAGCGAGGCGGCCTCTTTATCCAACAGAAAAAACAGATTCCCTTTATCAGGTTTCACCAACGCAGCGGGCATCGCCCTGTTTCCTCCTTCAATTACATCTCTGATAATCTTTGCCTTGCCCGCCCCGCCCGCCAAAAACATTACGTTCCTTGCGTTATTGATGACAGGAAGGGTAAGGGATATCCTCTCCTTTTTCTCCGAATTCTCCGGTGACACGGCAAACACAAGACGTCTCGTTTCCCTGAGGGCCGGCGTTCCAGGAAAGAGGGAAGCGGTGTGCCCGTCCTCTCCTATGCCTAACAGGATGAGATCAATTTCCGGAACTTGCATACGTCTTTTCCTGAAAAAAGAGGCTATGTCCTCCTCATATTTATTGGCTGAAGCCCCGGGTGAGCTGTCAGATGTAATGATCGGATGGATATTTTTTGCCGGAATCGGGACATGACGCAGCAGCACACGGTTGATCATGTGGTAATTGTTGTCCCTGCTCCCATATGGGACGAAGCGTTCATCCACCATAAAGACATGTGTCTTGTCCCACGGCAGGTCTTCCCCGGTTATTTTCTGATACAAAACTGCGGGTGTCTTTCCTCCGGACAACGCGACGGTAAAATATCCCCTGTCTTTTATCGCCTCACCGGAAAACTCCCTCCATTTCCCGATGACAAACCCTGCCATATTGTCCATGTCGCTGAATATCAGGACTTCCTTCACCATACCCGCCACTGACGGCCTTCGCTCTGCATCAGCTCATACGCCTCCGCCGGCCCCCACGTTCCGGCGGCATAATTGGGAAATTCGGGTGCCGGAGTTTCTTCCCATCTTCTGATAATCGGATCGACCACGGCCCACATCGCCTCGACCTCATCCTGCCGTGCAAAGAGCGTCTGGTCCCCCTTCATGCAGTCGAGGAGCAATCTTTCATACGGTAAAGGAAAATGGACATCGCCGGTGAAGTCTCTTTCGTAGTTGAAGTTCATATTGACCGGATAGAGCTGCTTGCCGATGCCGGGGTATTTCACTCCTATGTGAAGAGATATCTCTTCATCAGGCTGGACCCTCAGCGCCAGGAGGTTCGGTTCCCTGATCTCGCAGGTGGTGCTGAACAACTTTAAAGGAGGCTGCCTGAAATGTATGCTGATTTCGGTGGTCCTCTTTTTTAAGCGTTTCCCCGTCCGCAAATAAAACGGGACGCCGGCCCAGCGCCAGTTGTCTATATAAAATTTGCCCGCAAAAAAAGTCGGGGCCTTTGAATCCGGAGACACATCTTTTTCTTCACGATAGCCGGGGACATCTTGCACGTCTATGCCGCCCACGCCGTATTGACCCCGCACGGTGAACCTGTCTATGTATTCGATATCCATCTGCCGGATGGTCCGGTACACCTTTACCTTTTCATCGCGGATGCTGTCCGCTTCAAAGCCTATCGGCGGCTCCATCGCCACAAGCGATGTAAGCTGCATCATATGGTTCTGGACAATGTCCCTGATGACACCCGCCTTTTCATAAAAGCGCGCCCGACCTTCAATCCCGATTGATTCGGCCACCGTGATCTGGACCTGATCGATGTAGCGGCGGTTCCACAGGGGCTCAAAGATGCTGTTGGCAAAACGGAAAAATAGTATATTCTGCACGGTCTCCTTGCCAAGATAATGGTCTATGCGGTATATCTGGTCTTCATCGAAGGCCCTGCCGATAAGTCTGTTCAGCTCCGCGGCAGACACCTTATCTCTGCCGAAAGGTTTTTCCACAATAAGACGGGTGTTGAAGACCCCTTTACAGAGCTTGCATAACGAGAGACGTTCAATGATGCGGGGCAGGAATTCAGGAGCGACCGCCATATAATAAATAATCTCCCTCGTGCCCATGTCCGTCGGCCTCGTGATTTCTTCAAGCCGGACGGAAAGCCTCCTGTAACTTTCTTCATCATCGAAATTTCCCGGCAGGTAGAAGAGATGCTCCCTGAAATTTTCCCAGCACCCCCAGTTAACGGTCCCTTCACTGAATTCCTCTATCGCCTCCCTGACAAACTCCCTGTAGTCCTCATCTGTGCGCTCACTTGAGGCAAAGCAGATGATTGAGAATTCTTCAGGCAGGTCCTGGTCTATGCAGAGATGATACAGCGTGGGAAGCAGTTTCTTTTTACTCAGGTCTCCCGTGCCGCCGAATACGACCATGGTAAAGGGCTGTATCCTGATCTTTTCAGGCAGAATTTCGCAAAACTGTACATCTATGTCAGACATTGCTTATCTCCAAAAATTTTTCGACTTTTCAGCTTCCATCGGTTTTCTTGACAGTGTGTCCGCCGAATTCACTGCGGAGGGCCGCTATCATTTTGGCGCTGAAGGACTCATCCTGACGGGAACGGAAACGCTCCAGCAGTGCTAATGTTATCGCGACTGCCGGCACATCCTGCTCAAGGGCCTCGGCTACGGCCCATCGGCCCTCGCCCGAGTCGTCAACGTAACCCCGGACTGCTGAAAGAGCGGGGTCCTTACCGAGTGCGTCTTCCGCGAGTTTCAGCAGCCATGAGCGGATTACGCCGCCGTTGTTCCATAAACCCGCTATACCGTGAAGATCCAGTCCGAATTCCTTTTTCGCATGCAGCATCTCAAAGCCTTCGGCATACCCCTGGAGCATCGCGTATTCAATTCCGTTATGGACCATTTTTACAAAATGCCCGGCCCCGCCCGGCCCGACAAGAGAGTAACCGTTCTCAGGGGCCAGTGCCCTGAATATCCGTTCCGCCTTTTGAAAGACCTCTCTGTCACCGCCGACCATTAAGCAATAACCTTTCTCAAGCCCCCATGTCCCGCCGCTCGTACCGGCGTCAAGAAAGGATATCTTTCTTTTTCCAAGCTCTTCCGCCCTGCGCATGGAATCCTTGTAAAAAGAATTCCCTCCGTCAATCACCATGTCCCCTTCATCCATGGAAGAGGCAAGTCTTTTTATCGCCCCCTCCGTGGCATCGCCTGCCGGCACCATGACCCAGACAATCCTCGGTCGTTCCAGTTTGCCGATCAGGTCCTCAACAGACGCGGCCCCTGCAGCGCCTCTTTCTTCCGCCTTGCTTACCGACTCCGCAGTCCGCGCATAGACAACAACCTCAAAGCCGCTGCTCAGCAGTCGCCGGACCATATTCCCGCCCATTCTGCCGAGGCCTATAAATCCTATTCTCATCATTCCTCCGGAATTTTTTTCACGGTTCGGTTGCGCTCTTACAGACTATTTTAGCAGAAGTATAGAGTTTGGAGTTTAGCAGGCTGCTGAAAAAGTATTTGGGCTGTCATTGCGAACGAAGTGAAGCAATCCGCTTCTATATTAATCAATATGTTTGAGATTGCTTCGTCACTACCGTTCCTCGCAATGACAT
>QZJG01000068.1 GCA_003599275.1 Nitrospiraceae bacterium
GTGCTGAGGCAGGACCCCGATATAGTGCTTATCGGAGAGATGAGGGACCTGGAGACTATTGAAGCCGCCCTCACCGTATCGGAGACCGGACATTTAAGCTTTGCGACCCTTCATACGAATACGGCCATCCAGACTATAAACCGTATAATTGACGTATTCCCCGCTCACCAGCAGGAACAGATCAGGGTGCAGCTCTCCTTTGTCCTGGAAGGGATAATCTCACAGCAGCTCATCCCCAGAAAGTCCGGCAACGGGCGGGTGCTTGCGGTAGAGATATTTATCCCTACCCCTGCCATCAGGAACCTCATCAGGGAAGACAAGACCCATCAGATATACTCCATGATGCAGACGGGCCAGGCGAAATTCGGGATGCAGACGATGAACCAGTCGCTCTTTGAATTGTATAAAAAGGGCTTGATATCATACGACGACGCACTTGCAAAGTCCGCCATTCCGGATGAGCTCCAGAATATGATACAGCGGGCTTCTTTAGGGAAAGGATAACAAATGGCGTCAATTTATAAATGGACAGGCAAATCCGTAAAAGGCGCAGTGCTAAAAGGAGAGATCACGGCTTCTTCAAAAGAGGAAGTGACAGCTTATCTTCGGAGACAGCGCATAACGCCGGTGAGCATCTCTCAAAAGGCAAAACCCCTTTTCGGCATGGGAGGCAAGGTCAAGGACAAGGACCTTGTGGTATTCACCAGACAGTTTTCGACGATGATTGGGGCCGGCCTGCCTCTTGTACAGGCTCTGGATATACTTTCAAAACAGACGGAAAACCCTGCCTTCGCAAAGGCCGTCGGGGAAATAAAGGCCGACGTTGAAGGCGGCGCCACCTTTGCAGACGCGCTCAAGAAATTCCCCAGAATATTCTCCGACCTCTATACGAACATGGTGGCGGCAGGAGAAGCGGGCGGCATTCTCGATACCATACTCATCCGCCTCGCAACATATATTGAGAAAGCACAAAAACTGAAGAGGAAAGTCAAAGGCGCTATGGTCTACCCTTCAGTTGTCATTACCGTTGCAATTGCAGTCATCGCCATCATCATGGTATTTGTCGTGCCCACTTTCGGCAAGATGTTCGCACAACTTGGCGGAACACTGCCGCTGCCCACACAAATAATCATCCGGATAAGCAATTTCCTGGGGGGAATCGGTGGCCTGATACTACTTGGAGGCATTATAGCCGCCGTAGTTTCCCTGGTCCAGTTCAGACGTACCGAAACAGGCAAGATTGTCACGGACAAAATAACCTTACGGCTTCCGATTGTGGGGATACTCTTCAGAAAGGTTGCGGTCGCCAAATTTACAAGAACGCTCGGCACCCTGATAAGCAGCGGCGTGCCCATACTCGAAGGCCTGAATATAACGGCAAAGACCGCGGGCAACAAGGTCATTGAAAAGGCGGTCATGGAAGTAAGGCAGGGAGTTTCCGAGGGAAAGACTATCGCAGACCCGCTGTCCCAGTCAAAGGTATTCCCGCCGATGGTCACGCAGATGATCGCAGTAGGCGAATCAACCGGTGCTTTGGACAACATGTTAAGCAAGATTGCGGACTTTTACGATGAAGAGGTGGACCAGGCAGTGGCCAATCTTACTTCAATGATCGAGCCGGTGCTTATGGTTTTCCTGGGCGGGACCATCGGATTTATAGTCGTCGCCATGTACCTGCCCATATTCAAACTCATAACCCTTGTGAAGTAAGCCGATCTCGCGCTTGCGGCGGAAACCCGACTCTTCGAGATGTCTTTGGGTGGCCATTTAATCAGATTGCTTCCATGGAAAGCTCGCCCCGCTTTTACAAAAACTGATTGCATAAGGTACTATTTGTAGGGAATATGCGCAAAGAATTGTCAAAGAGGCTGCAGGCCCTTATATTAATAAGAGTCATCGTAGTCACACTGCTGTTAGGCTCGTTTTACGTATTCAGGATCGGATATGACAAACTGCTGCACCCCGCTGCCTTCTCTTCCTTTATAATCTTCCTTTATCTCCTGACAATATTCTATGCCCTGATAATGCGCTGGGTAAAGCAGGACCGCCATTTCTACATCTTTGCATATGTGCAGATCGTTATCGACATTGTCTCCGAGGTTGCGCTTATATATATAACAGGGGGGATAGCGAGCATTTTCTCGTTTATGTTCCCCCTGAGCATACTTTCAGCAGGCATAGTTCTCAACAGGCGCGCGTGCTACATTATCTCGACGTTAAGCAGCATCCTTTACGGGACGCTCCTGGACCTCCAGTACTACAATATGATAAAAACACCTCCGGGCGTTTTCTTTACCGAAAGGGATTTCCTTTACAATATCTTCGCCGCTTTCATGGCCTTCTACCTCGTCGCCTTTCTCAGCGGATACCTCTCCGACAAACTCAGCAGGGCCACCCGGAGCCTCGAAGAGAGGGACACAGTACTGAGCGATCTGAAGGCATTCAGCCGTTATATCATTGAAAGCATGCCGAGCGGCGTATTCACTACCGACCTGAGCAGGAGGATCATTACCTTCAACAGCTCCGCGCAGGACATAACAAAGCTTTCGCAAAACGAAGTTACAGGAAAAACACCCGAAGACATATTCCCTTTCCTGCAAGACTTCACGGAGCCTTTGGACAGGATTGAGGGGGAAATGCAGAGAAACGGTGACACGTTTCCCGTCGGTATGAGGCTTTCTCCTCTCAAAGACGGCGCAGGAAAATCAATAGGCATGATCGGTATCTTTCAGGACCTTACGGAATTAAAGGCCATGGAGGCGGAAGTAAAAAGGAAGGAGAAGTGGGCGTTTATCGGGGAGCTTTCCGCCTCGATTGCGCATGAGCTGAGGAACCCCCTTGCCGCGCTCAAGGCGTCGGTCGAGATGCTGCAGGAAAGAAAGGTTTCAGGCGAAGAGGCCGACCGCCTGATGCAGATAGCGCTCTCCGAAATGGACCGCCTCAACGGCATAATTACCGACTTTTTGCTCTATGCAAGGCCCCAGAACCTGAACAAAAAACCCTTCGACCTGCATCAGTCCCTGAGAGACGTTGTCACTCTCCTGCAAAGCGCTGAAACAGACCGGAAAAATGTTACAATATCGGCAAAACTGGAAGGCAGCCTTGTCATCACAGGGGATGCGAAACAGATGCAGCAGGTCTTCTGGAACCTGGGCATAAACGCCCTTGACGCCATCTCCGAAAACGGCAGCGTCGATATTTATACGAGCAAAAAAACCGGCGCCGTGGAAGTCGTCTTCAGGGACACAGGCACGGGGATAAGCGCAGGCGATATAGAAAACATCTTCTATCCGTTTTATACGACGAAAGAAAAAGGGACGGGATTAGGTCTTTCCATTGCCCAGAAGATCACGGAAGAACACGGCGGAAAGATTGTGGTCCAATCCAAAGGCGCGGGGACCGGCACAACTTTTAAAGTCATATTGCCGGTAACTTGAGAAATCTGTTACCACAGAGATTCTCTGTGACTCAGTGGTTAATACTTTAAAAATATGAAAAAGACAAAGGGTAAAATTTTAGTCGTAGACGACGAAAAGAGCATGAGGGAGATCCTCGATATATTCCTCAAAAGCGAGGGTTACAGCGTAGCCACCGCAGACAACGGCCAGACGGCGATTGAAGCCGTTAAAAAGGACATCTTCGATCTTGTCATCACGGACATGAAGATGCCGAAAGCCGGCGGCATGGAGGTGCTGAAAAACGTAAAAGAAATGTCGCCGGAGACCGTCGTGGTAATCATCACCGCCTTCGGCACCACGGAATCCGCCGTCGAGGCGATGAAGCACGGGGCGTATGACTACATCACAAAGCCGTTTCAGATGGATGAGATCAGGCTTGTTATAAAAAATTCACTCGAAAAACAGAAGCTCCAGAAAGACGTCTCTATTCTTAAAGAACAGTTAAAGTCCCCCTCTCTCGAAAACATTATAGGCAGCAGCGCCTCGATGCAGGACATGTTTTCATTAATAGCCAGGACCGCCGAAAGCAGCGCAAGCGTGCTTGTTTTAGGCGAAAGCGGCACCGGCAAAGAGCTCGTCGCCAAGGCAATCCACAGCCTCAGCCCGAGAAAAGACCGGCACTTTGTAGCCATCAACTGCGCTGCGATCCCGGAAGGGCTTCTTGAAAGCGAGCTCTTCGGATACATGAAGGGCTCCTTTACAGGCGCTGCAGCCAATAAGCAGGGGCTGTTCGAGCTTGCAAACGACGGGACCCTTTTCCTCGACGAGATAGGGGAGATGCCCATGAACCTGCAGGCAAAGCTGCTGCGCGTTATTGAAGGCGGGACCTTCCGCCGTGTCGGCGGCATATCCGACATAAAGGTCGATGTAAGGGTGATTTCCGCCACGAACAAAGACCTGAAGGACCTCATTGAAAAAGGGCTTTTCAGGGAAGACCTCTATTTCAGACTGAATGTGCTGTCGGTAAAAATCCCGCCTCTCAGGGAGCGCAGGGACGATATTCCGCTTTTAGTTGACCACTTCCTGAAAAAATTTGCGGGCGACAAAAAGAAGTTCTCTCCTGATGCAATGGAATTGCTCAGGAATTACCAGTGGAGGGGAAATGTCCGTGAACTTGAAAATATAATCGAAAGGGCCGTACTGCTTTGCGACAAAGAAATTATCGGCACAGAACATCTGCCGGAAGAAATACGGTCGGCCTCAACCATTGCAAAAGGCATTTCAGTGCCGTCAGGGGGAGTAGACTTTGAAAAGATAATAGAAGACCTGGAAAAAGCCTACCTCCTGAGGGCGCTCGAACAGACAAACGGCGTCAAGACAGAGGCCGCAAAACTCCTCAACCTCACCTTCCGCTCGTTCAGACATAAACTGAAAAAATACGGCATAGAGAAAAAGATAATTACGGATTAGATGAAACTGCAATTGATGGTGCGACTCTGCGGGCTATGGAGTTTTCCAGAAACAATACGTTGTCATTCAGATGCCGGGCGTCGTAAGACCTTTGAGTTTTATTTCATATTTGATTGTTTTCATACCCTCACTACTTAAGATGATTTTCCCTTGCCAGATAATATGACAGTAACAAAATGGAAAATCAATATGCCATAATTGCAGCCATTTGAGTAGCGCTGCTCAATGAACCGCCTCTTGCAGCGTTGCCTCAAGAAGTTCCCGGCTGGTTGTCGTGTTAGTAGTGATCTTTGTCTCAATCTCATCGCACAGCGCCATCAGTTCATCCACCTTCGCAACGATACGGTATTGTTCGGCAAGAGGTGGGAGGGGGAATGGGGAAAAGCTAAAATAATCCTTAGGAACTCGCTTCTGTCCTGCCGTCCCCGTCATCTTTGGTATTCCTGTTTCAATAAAATAATGCGTTTTCAGATAGAGCAAAATGTAATCAGGAAGAACGAGTATAGGCCTGACTATATGCAACTCGGTAGTTCCTGCCCCGAGCCCACCCGTTAACTTACTAAAGACTGTAGATTTTCCATTTTCAAAACAGGGCGTAATCTTCGCAAGCCCAACATCCCCGTCAGCGAAATGAGTAAAGCCCTTTTTGATTTCACTCCACGTTCTGACCTCATGCTGACTTGCCCGTCCATATTCAGCAAAGATCAAAGGCATCGGAATGAAAGATGCGTCAGTAGAGTCTTCGGCATCGTTCCTTGGATTAATAACACCGATCTGAGCAAGCTGCGTCCATTGCCAATTACCAGGGATAGTAAATGGAATCTGATCTTCATCAAGCGGCTGTGTTTTTTTATCACTACCAAAACGTCGCTTCTTCTCCGCCTCAATCCTCTTCAACAACTCCCCCGCCGGTTCCATCCTCCGGATTCTGCTCCACCAGCTTCCCCCGCACAGCCAGATCAAGAATAAACCTCCGCAGACGCGGCACAGCGTCAGGCGTATCGATCAGGCGATCAAAGTTCTGCAAGAGCCGTTCAGGGTTCATTCTTCTCCTTCCTCTCTGGCCCACTCCATTAACCGTTGTTTCAAATCCTCTTTGGAAGGCAGGTAAAGCTGGTATTCCTTGGCATGAATGCCGGCATCTTTAGGCAGGGTCAATTCGACCAGTGCGTCGCGTTTCTTTTTGCAGAGAATAATGCCGATAGTCTGCTGTTCCTCCGGTTGCTTCACGTAACGGTCAAAGTAATTGACGTACATCTGCATCTGCCCAAGGTCTTGATGAGTGAGCTTGCCGATTTTCAGATCGATCAAAACATAACAGCGCAGCAGACGATTATAGAAGACGAGGTCAACATAAAAGTGATCTTCATCGAAAGTAAAACGTTTCTGTCGAGCCTCGAATAGAAAACCTTTGCCCAATTCCAGAAGAAAGTGCTCCAGTTTATCGATGATGGCTGTTTCAAGATCGGTTTCGGAATAAGTTGACTTCTCATCCAGGCCGAGAAATTCGAGCACATAGGGCTCTTTGAGAATATCCACCGGCTGACTGATAAGCTGGCCTTCTTTTGCCAACTGCTTTACGCGCTTCTTATCGCGGCTCAGAGCTATTCGCTCATAGAGACTGGAGTTCACCTGACGTTTAAGCTCCGGAACCGACCAGGAATTTTGTGAGGCCTCAATTTCGTAGAAGCTGCGCTCTCTGGCATCTTTGATACTCATGAGAAGGACATAGTGAGACCAACTGAGGTTAAAAGGTGATGATAATTGGTCAGCAGGCTGCTGACTAATTACAGAGGGAAGTAATTTCCGAGAAGGCTTCTCGGAAATTTGGTGCAATTTGCCAGAAGGCTTCTGGCAAATCTGCAAAAAGCGATCCTTAAACTGCAGGAAAAAGGCTCTCATGTTCTGGAGGTTTGATCTTGAAAAGCCCCTGCCAAATTCGGCAGAAAGACGTTCTGCCAATTCCTTTAGAAGTTGTTTTCCATAATCCGCTCTATGATGTCCGGCCTGCTCATGCTCGACAATAAGGCGTCCAATCTCGAAGTTCGTGAGAATTTGGAGTGAATTAATGTTAGTCGCCGCGGTCCGACGTGCGGACTGTATGAGGGATCTCACTTGCTCAACAAGCAGGCCCAGTTGCCGCGACGAGGACGGTTCTTTAGTTGTTATGGGAAATATTTTCTTCTTCATCTCAGCAGCGCCTCCGACAGAATGGCCTTCAGCTTATCGCGGAGCTTGGCGGTCTCAGCCTCGATAAGCGCAATGGGTATATTGGGTTTATAGTATAGGATGTAATCAGCGCGCTTTGCTTTGCCACGAGTAACAAGCTTCCCGCGAACAATGATGCGCCCCTTTGTAAAGAAAACCTCTTCTCGAATCTGCGACAGAACATCCCAGCCAACCTTCTCGATATTGGGAGTGATGAACTTTATGCAGATGTCGCGCTCTGTGAGGTCTTTATTATTCATGCGGTTTTTTCTACAGCGCCCAGCCTCTTTCCGGAAATTCGACGCTTAATTTTAATCCAATACAGGATAAACGGCAAGGAGATTTTACGTGTAACAATGCGGCAGAGCAGCAGTATTTAAAATATTTACTTCCCCGGCAACCTCTTGCGCACCCTGAGTTTGGCTTCGATGAAATCCTTATGATCGACATGGATCAGGCCGGCGATCTTGCGCACCATATGCTCTTCGTGTTTGTCCACGGCGGCATCTGAAAATGAAACTTCCCACAGGTGCTCTATAATGCTGACCTTCTGATCATAAGCCAACCCTTTATTGATGAGGGACGTAAACTCGAAATACCCTGTGGCCCTGCGGACTTCTTCTTCCGCGAATTTAAGCATCCCGCCAATTTCTTCTTCGGAAAGATTGAATTTGGACCGCATGATTTCCGTTATGGCTTTTCTTTCTTCTTCCCTGACCTCTGAATCAGCCCGCAGCATTTCAACAAGCAAAGCGGCAGTGGCAATCTGAAGGGAATGTTCCGATACCCTGTCGGGGTTTTCAGGAGAGGATGTTATGTATTTTTTGAAAAACTGTGTGACAGTGCGTACCATAATTATTCCCTCTCGACCGCCTCGAATATTTTCACCTTCCCGTACTCGCCGTCATATCCGGGCGCGATGTGGACCTTGCCTTTACGCACCCGGGAAATAGCCTCACGCAAAACAGGAGTGCCTGCCTTTTCAATATCGTTGAGAGGAACATCCATGAGGATTTTGAATTCGTTGCCGAGGGACTGAAGCAGCTTCTGATATTCCTTATCAACTGCCTTGCTGTTGGCGCCAACCTTCAATGTCTCCGCAATTATCTCAGGAAGCGGGATTATTGAATGAAAGACCGGCGCGCCCTTCGGCCTAAAACCCTCTTTACGGTCCGCAAGTTTTTCAACACGGTGCACAACGCCGACAGTCACCTTCTTGCCGCAGACCGGGCAGAGATAATTATGCTTCACGGTTTCCTTTGGTGAAAAGCTCACATCGCACTGCCTGTGGCCGTCATGGTGGTATTTCCCTTCCTCCGGGAAGAATTCTATCGTGCCAAGAAAACCCTTTCCTGTTTTTAATGCAGTCATCATCTTCCTGAATGAAATCTCCGTGTCAAAGATATTTGCCTCACGCCCTATCTTCGCAGGCGAGTGGGCGTCGGAATTGGAAATGAGGGTAAGCCTGTCGAGCGCCGAAAGCCTCCAGTTCATGGCCGGGTCTGATGAAAGCCCCGTCTCAATCGCGTGAATATGAGGCGTCAATTCTTCAAAGCATTCCTCCATTGAATCAAAACCCGATACCGCGCCGAAGACCGAGAAGTGCGGGGTCCACGCGTGCGCGGGGACGAGCATCGCTTCGGGCGCATTATCAATTACTATCTTCAAAAGCTCTTTTGCATCAAGTCCGAGTATCGGCCTTCCGTCTGAGGCGATGTTGCCGATCTTTGAAAGCGCCAGACTGATCTTCGCGGCGTCAGAGAAATCAGGGACAAAGATCAATGAATGTATCTTTCGCGTCTTGCCGTTCTTGCTGTAGATGCAGCTTATCTCTGCGGAGAGAAGAAAAGAAACATCCGCCCTGCAGGGACCATAAATGTCATCGGACTGAAACTCCTTTTTCAGCCTGAACAGGCCGTTGCCCGCGGGTTCGAGTTTCTCGTGCAGCTCCATAGACCATTTCGGATGCGTGAAATCGCCGGTGCCGATTACCGAAATCCCCTTGAGCTGCGCCCATCTCCAGATGCTTTCGGGAGACATATCTTTGCTGGTCGCGCGTGAATATTTTGAGTGGATATGAAGGTCGGCAATAAATCGCATGGGAGATTATAACATGAAGCCGGAATGCATTCATTTCCGCTTGAACATTTTTGCCAGATCATCGAGGGAGAGCAATATCCTTGTGGGTCGTCCATGAGGGCATCTGCCGGGGGCCCCTGTTTTATCGAGGTCAGACATAAGGCCGGTCAATTCCTCGTTGTTGAGCGGTTCGCTGCCCCTTACGGATTTATGGCAGGCAATCCTTGCGGCGATGTTTTCAAGAAGACCGCCGGCAAGACCGTCCCTGACTCCGCTTGTTTCCTCTTCAACGATACCGGCTGCAATGTCCATGAGAAGCCCTTTGATATCTGTCTTTGGAAGTCCTTTCGGCAGCGACCTTACAATCACGTTGTTACCGCCGAAATCATCCAGATCTATGCCGAATCCGTGAAGAAGCTCTTTATGCCTGATGATGAGATGGTATTCCCTGACAGGCATCTCCGCCCTTAGCGGAAGGAAAAGGGCCTCACTCTCAATCGTCGTCTTCCTGAGGAACTTTTCATAAAGTATCCTTTCGTGCGCGGCATGCTGATCGACAATCAGCAGCCCGTCATCGGTGACCGTTGCAAAGAAAGATTCCCCGAGATGAAAAAACCGCCGGACGTCCTGTGTGACGCCGGAAGTAAAAAAATCGGTCTGGGACGGGTCAAACATACCCAATGCGGATTCACAGACAACCGGATTGTCCCGTGACGGATATTCAGTATACCGACGGGTATTGAAAGCCGTGTCCGGGGCCGGGCCGCGGGCCGTTTCCGTATCATGCCCGGGATTCAGCGCCGCGTGTATTGCCTCGCCTGCCAGTCTATGTATTTCATCAGGGCTTTCAAACCTGACCTCCCGCTTTGCGGGATGGACATTTACATCTACCTTCCCGCTATCGATATCCACAAACAGAAAATATGCGGGATGCCTGTCCTTCGGGACCAGGCCGGCATAGGCAGTATAAATCGCATGGCTGATTGTGGAATTCTTCACAGGGCGTTTATTCACAAATATATACTGGTGGCTCCTCCTCGCCCTCGCAAAATCAGGCGCAGAGGCAAACCCGTAAACCTTAATCCCCCTTGCCCCTTTCTCTATCTCAAGAAATTCAGCAGCCAGTTCGCCGCTGTAAAGCTGAATAAGTCTTTCTTTGAGATTCGAGGCAACAGGGACATTCAATATATCACCGCCGTTGTGTGAAAGAGAGAAAGAAATCCCGGGATATGCAAATGCCTTCTGAACAACGGTCTCGATTATATGGGAAAGCTCGGTCGGGGTGCTCTTAAGAAATTTTCTCCTTGCAGGCGTGTTGTAAAATATGTCTCTGACTTCAATTGTTGTTCCCTGCAGGGGAGGTCCGGCGGTAACATCCTTCTTCTGATTTACTCCGATTTCTATTCGCGTCCCTGCATCTGAATTCACGGCAGAAGTAGAGAGCGTAATCTTCGACACCGATGCTATTGCGGGAAGGGCTTCACCCCTGAAGCCGAGCGTGGATATATCAAAGAGGTCGTCTTCAGATTTGATCTTGCTCGTTGCATGGCGCTCAAGACAGAGCATCGCGTCGTCCCTGTCCATGCCGCAGCCGTTGTCGGAAACTTTAATAAGCTTCTTCCCGCCGTGCAGGATGTCAATATCGATTTTTGTTGAGCCGGCGTCTATTGAATTATCTATGAGTTCCCTGACGATCGAGGCAGGCCTTTCAATAACTTCACCGGCTGCGATTTTGTTGATGAGGATGTCCGGCAGGACAGCAATTTTCGACATGATTAATTATATTACAACGATGAAATAAATAGGGATGCCCACCACCCCCAAGGTCATGTCATTGTTTCAAAAAAGTAATTGCCGTCAAAGAAGGCCCCCGTGAAATTATTAGTCTTACCATCCCAGCCATTTCATCATGAGAACACTCCATTTCGGCACGTTCAGATAAATCCGGCCGTCCGGCTGGGTCGAGGGTCGATAATATGCATTGCCTGCGCCGTCCCATCCACCGTACCTGCTGTCCTGGGTGCAAAGGACCTGGTCCCAGGATCCGCCCTGTCCGGTATTGACTCCGTATGAAAGGTTTTCAAAACCGGTATCGCCGAGGTTGACTATCGTGAGTACTATATTGCCGTTATCGCTCCAGCGTTTGAAGGCAATGATATTGTTTGTATGGTCAACGTGGGTTAGCTGCAATGTCTCGCTGCGCAGGGCGTCGTTTCCAAGCCTGACCGCATTGGCGTCCGCAACGAGATTCCGCATCTCCATCCCGGTCCGGTCTCCCGCAACCGACCAGTTAAAACGATGGTCTCCCCGTAAATCATCCCCGTCGTGCCAGTACCCCCATGAGACATGCGGGGCGCCCATGCAACACTCGGTGCCCATGAAGAGAAGTGGAGTGCCGGGCATTGCGGCGTTAAGTGCCCAGGCCAGCCGCGATTTGGCGCGGGCATGCCAATCGTCCCTGCCGCCGAACTGGTCGACAAAATACCTGTGGCGCGAATCCCAATTCGACAACCCATGCTCGGCGTCCCCGTTTTCCTGGTCGCCGTTGTCGTCATGAGAGCCGAGAGCGTATTTGACGAGGTTCCATGAGTGATCGAAACCGTCCCACCCTAACACACGCAACAGTCTGTTTACCGGATCGTTTCCGGCCAACGCGCGCTGACATTCATGGTGGACCTCTGAATTCCATGTCGCGCAGAAATTCCCGAATGTAGTGATCCAGGGATGGGCAGGAAGGTGCTCCGCGATCAGATATTTTTCCGGGTATTTCGAGCGAAGCTCTCCTGTTACAACCGCCAGATGGTTGCCGTTGATCTGGGTCGTGGTATCAAAGCGCAGGCCGTCGGCCTTAAATTCATCGAAGTACATGCGGGCATTCTGCAAGAAAAAGTCCTGGACCTCCCTCTTCCACCATGCCGGCCCCTGGCCCCAGGACGTCATCTGTCCGCCCTCAAAATAAATGCCTCCGTTTATCCCGTATCCGTCAAACTGCCACAATGAATTGTCCTGCGGCCCCGCGTGGTTGTAGACCGCGTCAAAAAATACCGCCAGGCCTTGTTTATGTGCCTCATTTACCAGGGACCTCAGGTCGTCGGGCTCCCCGTATACGCTCTCAAGTGAGAAGAACAGCGCGGGGTTGTAGCCCCATGACCTTTCAGCGGCAAACTCCTGTATGGGGAGCAGTTGAATGGCTGTGAAATTCATTGATTTGATGTAGCCGAGTTTTGACGCGACATCGCGAAACGTGGCTATCCTCTTGTTGAACTCATCATTCCGTCCCGCAAAAGACCCGACGTGCATCTGGTAAATTATAAAATTTTCAAATCGCGGGGTCTTGAAGTCGCTCCACCTGAATGATATCTCCGGCTGGATTATGGCTGCGTTGCGGTTATTTTCGATTCCAAAGTAATTCCAGGAATGCACGGTGTCACGCGCAGCCGGGTCAATGGTGATGAATGTATTGCCGTTGTTTGAGATTTCATACCTGTAAATCTCCCTCGATGAAATGTCGTTAAACTTTCCTTCCCAGTAATCGCCGTGGTTTTTTGCAAGGGGATATCTCCGGCTCATAATGCGGTTGTCCCATTCCGTGCCCGACTGGACCAGGACGTCCAGCCTGTCGGCGTGCGGCGCCCATACCTTGAAGTAAATCTCATTCCCGATTTTACGAGACCCTAATTCTTCAAACATAGCTGCCTCCTGCTGCTAACCTGCATTATTTATAAATTCGGGACCAACGAGTGAATGAGGAGCAATATAATATGACTACTGAAAATTCAGTTTTTCCGTTTTCCCGGCCCTTATTAAATGGAAGTATATGCGATAAATGCCGCCCCGTCAACTGATATTATTTGCCGGGGAATTCAGCCTTTTATCAGCTTCTCCACAAATATAAAAAACCGTCCGAGGCGTTTGTACGTCAGATAGAGGTACAGCTCGACAAAGAAGCTGTAGTTCCTGTTCTTCCATCTCCAGAGAGAGAGTGAGTGCAGCGGGCCGAAAAACAGGCGGCTCCAGAAGTTTTTGAGAAACCTGTCATACCGGAAGGCCAGAAAGGTATTGATATAGATTGCGTTAAGAAGCTTCGGGTTTTTAATCCAGGGATTTCTTATCTCGTCGTTGGTAAAATTCTTCCAGCCTTCAAGACTTGTCGGCGGCTTGAAACCGCCCTTGAGCGCCTCTTCGTACAGCGAAGTTCCCGGAAGCGGCACATAAGGCTGAATAGGCACTTCGGCACCGGGATGCCGCCTGCGGATTTCATCCGCGAAATCCAGGGTCCTCTCAAGCTGCTCGTCAGTCTGATTGGGCAGGCCGATTATCAGGGAGTAGAGGGTCTTGATATTGCCCTTTGACACAGTGGCGATTCCCTCGTCGATCATGCGCCTGTTCTGTCCCTTCCTGATATACTTGAGGACTTCATCGTCCGGAGACTCCACGCCGAAGAAGAGATACACGCAGCCGCTTTCCTCAAACTTCTTCAGCAGCTCCGGGGTGAAGGTGTTTATCCTCACATTGGATATCCACTTGAAATCGAGCTCCTTCAGCAGGTCGAGGATATTCAGCATCATGTCCTTTTTACCGGCAAGAAAGGTGTCGTCATAAAAGGTCAGCTTGTGAACGCCCAGCGCCTTTAATTTAAGGAGCTCCTCTCTTACCTTTGCAACGCTCTTTACCCTGCAAACATTCTTGTGAAAATAAACGTTATAGCAGAAGCCGCATTTGTGCGGGCAGCCGCGTGATGATTCATAGCCGATGTTTTCAAGGGTGTCTCCGGACCTCCTGATGTATTCCAGCAGGATGTCTTTGCCCTTGCCCCGGTATGGAAACGGCAGGGTCTCTATATCCAGAAAGTCTCTGTCTTTGTTAATGACGTTTCTGCCGTTCTGTTTCCATCCAAGCCCGTCAACAGCGCTGAAATCCGTTTTCCCTTCCTGCACTGCGCGGACCAGCTCAAGGAGGGTCTGCTCGCCTTCGCCTTTTATTATGAAATCAACGAGCGGAGATTCAAGCGTCTGCCCTGCCATCATCGAGGGGTGCGTCCCTCCCCAGACAAGAGGAATGTCGGGATTGATCTTTCGCGCGAGCCTGGCAAGCCCCAGCGTATTTTTGATCTGAAAACAGGTCATGGTGGAAAGCCCTAACAGAAGCGGCCTTCTTCTTACAAGCTCTTTAAACCGCTCTATCTTGTGGATCCTCTCGTCGAAATACTCGACCTCAATGCCGTTCTGCTCAAGATAAGCTCCCAGAGAGAGGATCGCCAGCGGGGTCCATGCGTGATATGGGAAAGGGCTTGCGTTTGCGTAAGACAGGACGACTAAATTCTCATTCATAATTTTTCTCAACCACCGAGGCGCTGAGGTTCAATCCGGCAGCATCTCCTTTTTAGATAATGGATAACTTATCACGGCGTATATTGCTGCAAACATAATTTCTATTCCTAAAAGGTAGTTCAATAATAACGCCCTTGCTGCAAATCCGGGGCCCTTTTCCTTTCTCATGAAATTCCACCACGTTAAATTGGAAATCATATAAACAGCTATGAGGGACAAAAACAGATATTTTGCAGGACCGATAAACGGCGCAAGGAAAAGCGAAAGGAAGCTGAAAAAAGCGCAGATCGCGGCTATGCCGTTGCCCGGTGAAGTAGGCCCTGCATTATCGAGTTTCTTCTCCCTGAAAAACAGGTGCACCCACATGACGGTGCGCCTGGAATAAATCTTTAAGGCCTGTCTGAAATTCGCGAACTGGTGCCTGACCAGGATTTTCGGGTCCAGGATTATACAATCCACTTTGTTGATTCTCCTTGCAAGCTCGAAATCCTCAACATCCGCCCCCCTGTAACCTTCGTTATATCCACCGACCCTTATGAAAAGGTCCTTCTTTATCGCGCCGCACCTCGGCGCAAACACACTCACCCTGTCATATTGCCTGACTATAAGGTGGACATATTCAAACATCGCCATATATGCCGGAACAAAGCCTTTGTTAAGCGGCTCGGTCGCGCATATGCCGATAACACAATTGGCAGACGGGTCCTTATCGAAATAATCCTTCACTTCCTTTACTGTTCCGTCAAGCACAATCACGTCCGAATCAAGAAAAAATATGATGTCCCCCCGTGCCGCCTCCACCCCTATGTTCCTCGCCTTTGCAGGCCCTCCGTTTCTGGCCAGCTCGATCACCCTTACCGGGTAGTCTTTGGCTATCCGGACCGTATCGTCTTTTGAGCAGTCATCGACGATTATCACTTCCATGTCATCAACTTTGTTCCTGAATATCGAGTCGAGAAGGTCCGGCATAAACCGTGCGGCATTATATGTGGGGATTACGATCGAAATCATGTTTTTGAAGTATACTGGTTATAATTCCATAAAATCAATTTGGCTGCCTTAACACGGGCGAAGACAGGATGCTAACCCTTCTTTCGGGTGATCTCCTGATGCTGTGCCTGGAGTAATTTCAGGAGCTTGAAATCCTTTCTTGACTCCGCCTCCTGTATCTTGCCCTGAAGCTCCTGGAGCTGCCTCTTCCTCTTGTTCCCCGTTATCCGTTTTATGCAATCATCAAATCCCTTTTCAGGATTATCGAAATCGTCTCTCAATGAAATCTCGGTGAGGAAATCTTTTTCTTCGCCTTCACATGTCGAGAGGAGCTCATTGAAATCCGTCAAACCTCCCATGATTTTTTTAAATATCGTCCTTGTCGCAACATCTTTGAAATCACCTTCTGAAATAACGCCGGAAACCTTTCCGATTGTTTCAGGCAATTGAAGGAGCAGTTTTATGAGAGATACTTCTTCCGAAGGCCTTGTTTTTGTCCTTAAACCGGGTTTGGGCGCGGCCGTTTGCACCGTTCTTGCAGACAAATTTCTTATTTTGTTGAATTCTTCCCTTATAAATATTTCGTTGATCATCAGTTTTTCCGAAAGCATTTTCACATATTGCCCCTGCAGGACGTTATCAGGCATTCTGGAGATTGTCTCGAGCGCCTCGTGCGCTATCATGCGCCTGTCCTTTTTCTGAAGCATAAAGAAGTCGACGATCGACAAAGGGGCGTCAAGCAGTTTCCGGAATCCCTCTGCGCCTTTTTTTCTCAGGAAACTGTCGGGGTCTTCCTTGTCGGGAAAAGAAAGTATCCTGACATTGAGACCGCTTTCGAGCAGCACATTGGCGGCCCTTTTTGCTGCAGACATGCCTGCCTCGTCACCGTCAAAAACAAGGGTTGCGTCTTCAACAAACCTCTTTATTAATTTCCCGTGCTCCGGCGTCAATGCCGTCCCGAGCGGAGCAACGGAGTTTGAGAAACCGTGCATGTGGGCCATAATAACGTCTATATACCCCTCCATAAATAACGCCTGCCCGGTCTTCTTTATAGCCTCTTTTGCGCGATGCAGCCCGTACAGCACCCTCCCTTTGTTGAAAATAAGCGTCTCAGGCGAATTCAGGTACTTCGGGTCGTCTCCGCTTATGGTCCTGCCGCCGAATGCAATCACCTCGCCTTTTAAATCATAAATGGGAAACATTATCCGGTCTCTGAAGGTGTCATAAATCCCTTTTGTCCCCTGTGTGACAAGCCCGGCCTTTTTTATCATCTCTGCCTTATGACCCTTGCGGACAAGAAATGTCAGCAGTGCGTCCCACGTCTTAAGCGCATATCCGAGGGAAAAGAGTTTTTGCGCTTCGATGTTTATCCCGCGTTTATTGAGGTATTCGCCCGCCTTTGCGTTCCTTGCGAGCTGCTGCTGAAAAAAAACAAGTGCGTCCCTGTGCATGTTGAGCAGTATCTCTTTTTCTCCGGTCCTGGCAGCGTCCTTTTGAGAGACCTTCAGCTCAACACCCGCTCTTTTGGCGAGCGCCCTCACCGCCTCAGGGAAAGAGAGGTTCTCATATCTGACAAGAAAGGAGAAAATGTCCCCGCCGCTGGCGCACCCGAAGCAATGGTATATCTGTTTTGACGGGCTTACAGTGAAAGATGGCGTCTTCTCGGCGTGGAACGGACAAAGTCCTTTCCAGTTCTGTCCTGCGTGTTTCAGGTGTACGTATTCAGATATAAAATCAACGATATCGATCCGTGTTTTTATCTCTTCGAGGACGCTGTCGGAAGGCATGTATTAATGATACAGGATACAGGATACACGATACAAGATATTGAGATCTCCATAGATACCTGCTATTCCTCATTTTCCTCCAGTTTTTCCAAAAGCGCTTTTTTCCTGATATGCCCGTGAAGGGCCGACCCGTCGCTGAATTCAAATACAGGGATATCGAATCTGTATAATTCATAAAGTTCATCGGTGGAATCAATCGCTATCCTGGTGACGTGGATGCCATATTTTTCCTTGAGCCCATTCAGCATCTCCTGTGCCGCATCGCACAGCCAGCATCCATCCTTGTAATAAAAAGTAATCTTAACCATGCAGAGAAAAATAGCGATCAATTTTGAATCAAAGCTGTCGTTTTGCCCGCTCCCGGCAGGGAGAAGCAAGGGTGTCGTGTCTACATTTTACACAAAGAACGGCTATTGGACAATTACCGCGATTTTTCTACAATAGTCGGGAGCAATGCCACAAGGCATGATCCTTTTAAGACCCGTTATGGGAGTGTATAGGGCTCTGGTGTCCCTCCCGGACTATAATTCAAGTACAGATCAGACTCGAATAATGATGCTTTCGAGTTTCGTGCTTGTCCTCAAGAAAGGCCTTTGATATAAGATTTATATTCCCTTTTTCACAAGCCCTGGCCTCCTGTATGGCGGTCTGACAATAAAGGCCATCACAACAAAGATGGTTTCCGAGAGAAGAAACGAGCTGATTGCCGAGTTGCTTCACCGCGTTCATTTTATTGAGAAATGGGGACGGGGTATCAAGCTTATCCTCTCAAAAGAGCCGGATGCCGAATTCAGCGAAGTAGGAACGAAGTTTATCACTACATTCAAGCGGAAGAGCTATTATGAGGGGAAAAAGGTCGGAGAAAAGGTCGTAGAAGGGTCGCAGAAAAAGTTGGGTGAAAAGTTGGGTGAAAATGAAAAAAGAATTATTGAATTTGTTGTAAAAAATAAGTTCGTAACAATACCTGAACTGTCCAAGCTGCTTGGAATAAGCACGACTGCTGTGGAAAATAATCTTGCTAAATTGAAAGCAAAAGGAATTCTTAAACGCATCGGCCCGGCTAAAGGCGGGTATTGGGAAGTGGTGAAGAAATGAAAGGCGTGGCAATGTATGACAGGAAATACTTCTTGTCTTTATTTCTGCTTTTTTCTATTGCTCTTTCCGTCTGTCTTTGCGTATGATATTTTCGGTTACAATAAAGGGGGGACAAAATGAACGAAGTCATTCCGGTTGAAACAATCCAGCAAAAAATATTTCTAATTCGAGGACAGAAAGTAATGCTCGATAAAGACCTTGCTGAACTTTACGGTGTAGAGACTTTTAACTTAAATAAGGCAGTTAAGCGAAATATTGATCGCTTTCCACAAGACTTTATGTTTCAGCTTTCAAAAGAAGAGGCCGACTCTTTGAGATTCCAAATTGGAATGTCAAAGATTTCAGGACGCGGCGGTCGCAGGTATTTTCCCTATGCATTCACCGAGCAGGGCGTTGCCATGCTATCGAGTGTTTTAAACAGTAAGCTCGCCGTCCATGTCAACATCGCAATTATGCGGGCCTTTGTCAAACTAAGGGAGGTTCTTTCAACCCACAAGGAGTTGGCGCATAAATTTAAAGAGCTTGAAAGCAGGATAGAGAAACATGACGAAGAAATATATACGATATTTGAAGCGATCCGGCAGTTAATGTCCCCGCCGGAAAAGAAGGGGGCGAAGATTGGGTTTAAGAGGGACCTGACCCAATCGTAACAATCTCTAAAAAACAGACGGAATCAAGGGCGAGACGAGTCGTAATCCAGAAGCCAACTCATCCCTGGCGGCAGGGCATAAAATCACAAAACTTAAAGCGGGCACATGCGAATTAACAAACAGGACATTTCTACTTTGCACAAAACAGGACATTTTATCTTTGCGTTGACATGACAGGAAATACTTCTTGTCTTTAATAGACGTATCGCATTATCATTATTGAACCTTTTTGACGGGGGACCAGAAAACAGTGATAGCGCAAGCCGTTAATCTGATGAATTTTCTGAAGGGGCCGAAGCAGTTCATTATACCCATCTATCAGCGCACTTATAGTTGGACTCTGAAGGAATGCGGGCAGCTCTTATGAACCTGATCCCACAAGTTCTCGTAGAAAAGAAAATATTTTTCATCCGGGGACGCAGCGTAATGCTCGATAGAGACCTCGCGGAGCTTTACGGCGTTGAAACAAGGGTGTTGAATCAGGCGGTCAAGAGGAATCTCAACCGCTTTCCCGAAGATTTTATGTTTCAGTTGACTCAAGCTGAAATGGAAAAATGGAAATCACAAATTGTGATATCCATTAAAGACAAAATGGGTTTACGAAAAGCTCCCTATGCCTTTACTGAAAATGGCGTTGCAATGTTATCAAGCGTTTTGAGCAGTGAAAGGGCCGTCGAGGTCAACATCCAGATTATGCGTACCTTTACTCGACTCCGGGAGATGCTCCTTACCCATAAGGATTTGCAGCGAAAGATCGAGGATATGGAGAAGAAATACGATCAACAGTTCAAAATCGTTTTCGATGCGATAAAGCAGTTGCTTATTCATGAGGTACCGAAGAAGAAACTGCCGATTGGGTTCAGAGGGAAGCGGGAAAAATAAAGAGAGTATATTTAGGGACACATATAATAAATAGTTCTTGTCTTTAATCGACTTATCGTATTATCATTATTAAACCTTTTTTAGGGGGACCAGAAAAATAGTGATAGCGCAAGCCGTTAATCTGATGAATTTTCTGAAGGGGCCGAAGCAGTTCGAAGATGTCCTGTATCTCTCTGCTCAGTAGTTTGGCAAGAAAGTACATAATGGGGGGACGTTATGAAATTTGACGAAGTAGGATACTGGTCTGAGATCAAGCTTGATATTGTTAAGGAATATGCTGCAGCATATTCCCGAATTCTCGCAGCACAAAAGTCACCACCTCTATACCATATATACATTGATGCCTTCGCAGGGGCAGGCATGCATATTTCCAAAAGCACGGGAGGATTTATTCCGGGAAGCCCCATGAATGCTCTTCTGATCAAGCCGCCTTTTAAGGAGTATCATCTTATCGATTTTGATTACGAAAAGTTGATTTGCTGAGGGAAATAGTAGCCGAATACCGGACTGTGACTGTGCACGAGGGCGATTGTAATAAGATTTTGATGGAAACAGTATTTCCGAAAGCCAGGTTTGCTGAGTATAAGAGGGCACTCTGTCTGCTCGATCCGTATGGTCTGCATTTGAACTGGGAAGTCATGTATACCGCAGGGCAGATGAAAAGTATTGAGATTTTCCTGAACTTTCCCATTATGGACATGAATATGAATATCCTGAAGAAAGACCCTGGAAAGCTGGATTCTCAGCAAGCTTTAAGGATGACGGCCTTTTGGGGTGACGAATCATGGCGGCAGGCTGCATATAATACAGCAGGAAACTTGTTCGGGATGGAGGAAAAAGAGAGCAATGAGGCTGTGGTGGACGCATTCAAACATCGCCTGAAAAAGGCAGCAGGATTCGAATATGTGCCTGAACCGATACCGATGCGAAATAATAAAGGCGCAACGGTTTACTATCTATTCTTCGCTTCACAAAAACCTGTTGCTGCGGGTATTATACGAGAAATATTCAATAAGTATCGGGATAAAGGAAATATTTAATGGGCCAGAAATCATCTATAGAATGGACAGGGTCAACATGGAACCCGGTGACAGGTTGCGTAAAGATCAGTCCGGGCTGTTTGAACTGTTATGCGGAGCGGATGGCGAAACGTCTTCATGCTATGGGACAGCCGAACTACGCAGATGGATTCAGGCTTGCGATACATGAGCACGCGCTCGATCTGCCGCTCAAATGGAAGAAGCCTCAAACCATATTCGTCAATTCCATGAGTGACCTGTTTTTGAAAGATGTGCCTTTTGACTTTATCAAAAAGGTCTTTGATGTTATGAGCAAGGCACACTGGCATACCTTTCAGGTGCTTACCAAACGGTCTGAAAGGCTCATTGAGCTGAGTCACGCGTTACCATGGGCCGCAAATATCTGGATGGGGGTCACTGTCGAAAGCAAAAATTATACTCATCGAATAGATGATCTGCGCAACAGCGGCGCTTACATCAAGTTTCTTTCCATAGAGCCCCTGCTTGGCCCCTTGCCGGAACTGAATCTGGAAGGCATAGATTGGGTGATCGCAGGCGGAGAATCCGGTCCCGGCGCACGGCCCATGAATCCTGAATTGGGTCGTCGATATTCAGAATCAGTGTCAAATTGCTCGTGTCCCTTTCTTTTTCAAACAGTGGGGAGGGACAAGGAAAAAGAAGGCGGGGAGATTGCTGGAAGGCAGGACGTGGGATGAAATGCCGGGGATGATTGCGTGCGGGATGTGAGGATGATGGGCGGGTGAGAGGGGGATTGGGTTGACTGAAAGATACGGAATGCACGGAACAAGACATGACTCTGCGGTACGTTGTAACATAGTTTATTGTATGATACTTTTTGTGTAGAATAATACCATTATGCCCAAAATTAATGTATCAGCAAAAGTTATTTATGATATAAGCTCGGGGATGTATCGATCTCCTGCCAATGCGTTGAAAGAACTTATTAGCAATGCCTTTGATGCAGATGCAAAAAATGTTGTAATTAGAACAAACCGCCCACTATACAAAACAATAACATATTATGACAACGGAGAGGGTATGTCTGCAATTGATTTTCAATGGGCGATGTCACATATTGGGGGGAGCAGAAAAAGAGAAGGAGAAACCAAGCCCTTTACAAAAAAGGGCAGGCCAATTATTGGAAAGATTGGAATTGGAATATTAGCAATTGCTCAGATTTGTAAAAGTTTTACTGTTATATCTTCCCAAAAGGGTGCAAAAACAAAATTTGAAGCCATTGTAGATCTAAAAGACTTTGAAGCTCCTGAAGTATATAAGCTTGTGTTGGGTGATAAAGATATCCCGATTGGAAATTATACTTTAACTGAATATAAAGAGGATGTTGATGCCCAATATACAAAATTTATACTTCAAGAAATCAAAGAGGATTTTAAATCAGATTTAGAAGACGAGAGGGAGAACTTTATTGACTATTCGAGACATGATAAGGGTCAACAAACGATTTTCCCGTCAACTGATAGCAGGGACTTCAGAGCTTTCATAAATTGGCTCCAGAAAATAGATATACGGCAATTGAAGGATTATTGGCGGTTACTGTGGGAATTGGCATTATTTTCACCTCTCGAATATTTTGATGATGGACCAGTTCTTCATCAAAAGATACTGACAAAGAAGAAGAAAGAACTTTCAAGCTATGACTTTACAGTAGATGTAGATGGCTTCATTCTAAAAAAGCCGATCCTACTGCCGGTTGACAAGGATATAATTACAAAAGATATTGATTATGGAATATATCTAATAGATTCTGAAAAAGCAGGAATCGACCCGGGTGAAATAAAGTTTACAGGGTACATATATAATCAGCGAAAGCAGATTAAGAATACAGAATTACAAGGCATTTTAATTCGCATTAAGAACGTTGCAATTGGGAAATATGATAAATCATATTTGAACTGTCCTATCAGTCTTGGTCCAGTAGCTTCTTTCAACTCTGGAGAGATTTATATTAGTGACGGACTAGAGGCTGCACTCAATATAGATAGAAATAGCTTCAAAGAATCGAATAGGCACTATAAGATATTACAGAAGTACGTGTACGAGCTCATGTCTAAAATATATAGGGACACTCGCAAACGTTCTGAGGACAGGATTGCGAGGAAGAAAGAGGATAAATTAAAAGAGGAACGCAAAAAAATACAGAACTCATTGAAGCTCCTGTCAGAGAGCTACCCAATAAGATTCAAGACAGTCAAGTATGTTTCATCTGAAAATCCGGAAACACCCATCAAAGGCGAAGATAACGCAATAACGATATTCACTAAGCACAGAATATTCGAAACCAGAGGGGTTGATAAAATAATTTTGGAGAAAATCTTAATTCTATTGCAGGCTTATAAATCTGATGAACCTGAATCTGATGCAAAATACTATAAGACCTTAATGGACTATCTTAAAAAATAAGTCATGCAAAAGATACAGAAGGATTATAACGCCAAAGAAGATAAAAAAGAAATAATCCGGCGTATGTATCGCGCAGCCATAAAACATTATGTTAGAGAATACGGATGGCTTGAGGCGGCAAAGAAAAGGAACGACACTTTAAAGGCAAAAAGAGAGCTTCGATATTTTACACTTTGTAGTCTTGAAGCAATAGACATTAAAACATTTTATAAAGCCGGAATAATAAGTCGAGATGCATCTGGGTTCCCCAGTACATTCTTTTGCGAGTGGGACAAGGAATTAACCGAAGAGATTGCAAGGGTTGTGGGATCAAATTATTGGTCTGGCCCATTTGAAGAATTTATTTCCAAACTGTTCTCTAATGCTGATCGGTTATTAGATAAACTTAAAGAACAGAAACTGTTCCCTTTTGATATCTATAATCTTGACTTTACTGGTTCGTGTATTCCAGGTGATGAGCCTCCCTATTCTAAGACTCTGGAAGCTTTGACTCGATTAGTTGATCTCCAACATAAAGAAGAGTTTGATTTTGATATGTTTTTAACATTTAGAGCAAAGAGACACGCGGACAATGAAGAAGCAATTGGGCAGCTGAAAAGTCTAATAGTTGATAACTGTGTTAAGTATCCTGATGCCAAGGTTCGCTTAGAATCAAATCATTCCGCATTAGATACTTTATTAGCATCCCATTACGAAAAATTTATTGCTATCGCAATCCCCAAATTTCTTTCTGGAATTGCAAAAGATTATAGATATAAATTAAAAATAAATCCTTCTTTTAAATATAAAAGGTCCAACAGAGACGGTGTCTACTATATTACTAATATTATTTTATCTTTTGATTACATTCATGACAGGCGAGCTCGAAAGAAAAGCAAATTAAACGATCCATCCATAACTGATATTATTCAAGACACATATTATCCGCAGAGCATTCTTGATATATTTAATCATGATGTCGTTGATGTGGATAGAAAAATAAAAGAGATACCAACATTGAAGACCGATCTCGATAGGAAAGTGAAGGAGGTTCAGGCACTTTGAAAAGAATACTTCTTGTGGAACCCAATTTCCCTATCCCTGCGAAAAGCAAGAATCATTGCAACTTTTTACCCATCGGCCTCTTGAAAATTGCAGCTTATCATAGAAGCCTTGGGGACAGCGTAGAATTGCATCGCGGCAACTTTCAAGCAAACAAACGCCCTGACGAAATAAAGGTAACCTCTCTTTTCACATACTGGTCAAAACAAGTCTGGGAAAGCGTCCAGTATTATAAAGAGCTTTACCCCAGCACACGAATGGAAGTTGGGGGGATTTATGCGTCTCTGATGCCTGAACATGCTAAAGCATCAGGGAGTGATGATGTAAAAACGGGCCTCTATAAAAAAGGAATAGCTGAAGATTTTGAGCCCGCTTACGACTTAGTGGATGTAGATTATCAGATAGTCCACGGTTCGAGAGGCTGTTTTAGAAAATGTAATTTTTGCGGAACATGGAAAATCGAGCCTGATGTTACCTACAAGAAAAGCATCAAAGATGAAATAAGAAAGAGAAAAGTTGTTTTTTATGACAATAATCTTATTGCAAATCCTCATATAAAAGATATTCTTTCCGAACTTGCTGAATATAAATTCCCCGATCAAAGCAGGGTATATTGTGAAAGCCAAAGTGGCTTGGATGGACGAGTACTTATTAAAGATCCTGGAATTGCCATTTGCTTAAAGAAAGCACGTTTTCAACATCCGCGTATTGCATGGGACGGTCCTTATGCACATTGGCCCAAAATTAAAGCCCAAATACAGGTCTTACGGGATGCCGGTTTTCGGGCAGATGATATATTTATCTTTATGCTCTTTAACCATGAACTATCTTATGAAGAAATGAGAGCAAAACTCGATGCTTGCCGAAGATGGAAAGTCAGAGTTATAGATTGCCGATTTAGACCATTAAATAGCACCGCTGATAATTATAAGCCGAATGCTAAGAGCCAAGATGAAGAAGAGTATTATATTCATAAAGGCTGGACAGATAGACAAGTAAGAGCATTCAGACGTGCGGTGCGGAGGCAGAACATTGCTCTAATCCTTGATTTGCCAAATGGAAGATACATCAAGGGAGTAGAACGACGTTATATTCCCACCTAGTAAGAGGCGTGTCTACGTTCTTCAGAAAACGCCGTGAAACGCAGACACTAATTGCTATCACAATTAAAGCACACTTACACACTTACGAGCTCTCACGCTTTTTTCATCCCTCATAAACCCGATCTTTTTTTTGCTTGGTTCCGGAGGAATCATCAATTGCCGTATGGCTTCAAATATCGTGTGGATCTCTTCATCGTGATTTTCTATTTTTCTGATAACGTAAAATATTTTTCGCACAAATAAGTCATGGTGACCTCGAATCTGGTAATGTAATTTTGGAGAAAAACAAAAACCAGAGGAGGCGACACCATGACTAAGAGTA
>QZJG01000047.1 GCA_003599275.1 Nitrospiraceae bacterium
CCGCTGCGAAAGTCCCCGTGATACTCGCTCCATCAGTAGCGGTCGATTTCCTCGAAATACTCAGCGCGTCTCTTTCCGCTGAGGCGGTGCAGAAGGGGCGCTCTTTTTTTGCAGGCAAGCTGGGGCAGGCTGTAATGAGCACGCTTGTGGATATAGTCGATGACGGAGTTATGCCGTGGGGCACCGGCACAAGCCCCGTCGATGATGAAGGTGTCCCCGCTTCCGGCAAGGCGGTCATATCGAAAGGCATATTGACGGGTTATTTTCATAACACATACACCGCAAAGAAGGCAGGAGTCAAATCCACGGGGAATGCGGTCAGGGGCAGTTTCAAGAGCCTTCCGGGAATCGATGTGACAAATTTCTTTGTAAAGGCGGAAGGCAACAATCCCTCTCAATCCCCCCAATTGATCAAATCATTATCCAGGGGCATCCTGATATTAGGCGCGATGGGTGTGCATACCGCTAATCCGGTATCAGGCGATTTCTCGGTAGGCATTTCCGGATTATGGATAGAAAACGGAGAAGCCGTTTATCCCTTTAAAGAGGCGGTCATATCAGGGAATATACTTGAGATGTTCAAAAAGATAGAGGGCATAGGTGACGATCTGAAATTTTACGGCAGCACCGGTTCGCCGAGTCTCCTGATAGGAGATATGGATGTGAGTGCATGAAACGGATACTGCTGAACAGGTTTCTGAACATATTTTTCCCGGAGACATGCCCTGTCTGTCAGGGGCCCGCGAGGGAACATAAAACAGCCCCGATATGTTCCGGCTGCTGGGAGGGGATTTCTCCATATGAAGGTCCGTCATGCCGGAGGTGCGGAAAGCCCCTTGTCTCCGATGTTGCGACCATCTGCGGGGAATGCCTTCAGGATGAACCGGCGTTTACTAAGGCCGTGAGTTTCGGACTTTATGAGGGCGTTCTGAAGAAGGCAATAAGTCTTCTGAAATTTTATGGGATGAAAAGACTTTCAAAACCCCTCTCTGATATAATACTGCAAATCGAATTACCCCAGGCCGATGCGGTGGTCCCGGTCCCGCTTAATGAGAAACGCCTGAGGCAGAGAGAATTTAATCAATCCGCCCTTCTTGCTAAGAATCTGGCAGAAAGCCGCGGGATTCCGGTAGTACTCAATTGCCTTGTCAGGACCAGGGACACGAGGCAGCAGGTAGGACTTAACTCACGTGACAGAAGGAAAAACATTAAGAAGGCATTTGACGTAAAACAGAAAGAACTCATAGCCGGAAAAAATATCATGCTTGTAGATGACGTGGTCACAACAGGCGCGACCGTGCGTGAGTGCGCACGGGTTTTAAAAAAGGCAGGCGTGGAAAACATATATGTCATCACGCTTGCTCACGGGATGATGGAGTAACGGCAGATACCACAGAGAACACGGGGCACGGAATAAAATAAAGCTGAAACATATCCACAGATTTCACTGATTACACAGAGTTTTTAGAAATTATTTTCTATCTCCCGTCTCTGTGCCCTCTGTGGTTAAAAAATAAAAGAACGATGTTTAACATATTGCAAAAAAAGAAAATAGCTCCGCTGGTTGACGAGATGACGATCAGCGCGCCTCACATTGCCGGACATGCGAAGGCCGGGAACTTTGTAGTCCTGAGACTGCATGAGAAAGGTGAACGAATTCCCCTGACCATTGCCGATACCGACAAGGAACAGGGCACCATTACCCTGTTGTTCCAGAAGATCGGCAAGACAACGGTGGAATTGGGAATGCTGAAGCACGGTGACTCCATTAAAGACATTGCAGGCCCTTTAGGTCATGCGACTCCTGTTAGTAAATACGGACATTGTGTTTTGGTCGGTGGAGGGATCGGATCGGCCACTCTGTATCCCATTTTGAAGGCGTTGAAGGAAGCAGAGAACAAGATCACCGTGATTCTCGGCGCTCGCACAAAAGAGCTCCTTGTATGGGGAGATAAATTCAGAGAGCATGCGAATGAGATGCTGCCTACAACGGATGACGGGAGTTCAGGAAGAAGAGGGCTGGTCACTGAGGTGTTGAAGGAAGTAATTGAGAGAGGGCCGGTCGCCCTTGTAATTGCGGTTGGCCCGATAAGAATGATGAAAGCGGTTTCCGAACTTACGAGGCCGTATGGGATTAAAACCATCGTCAGCCTCAATCCAGTCATGGTCGAAGGCACGGGCATGTGCGGCGCTTGCAGGGTAAACATCGGCGGGAAGACAAGGTTTGCATGCGCCGACGGGCCTGAGTTTGACGGGCATGAAGTGGATTTTCATGAGCTTGAAAGCCGTCTGAATTTTTACAAGGATGAAGAAGGACAGGCACTGCATTTATTTATTAGAAAGACAAAACGCAAAGGGATGAAATTAGCATAAAATGAGATTCAGAGACCCTGAAAAAAGGAAAAACGATTTCAAGGAAGTCTCCCTCGGTCTTACAGAGAGGCAGGCCGTAAAGGAAGCCGACCGCTGCCTTCAATGCAAGAAACCCCATTGCGTTGCAGGCTGCCCCGTTGAGGTAGATATACCGAAATTCATTTCATTTGTAAAAGAGAAAGATTATTTGGGCGGGCTTAAAAAAGTAAGAGAATTCAACATGCTTCCCGCCATATGCGGAAGGGTCTGTCCGCAGGAGCACCAGTGTCAGGGCAATTGCATTCTCGGAAAAAAGAAACGCCCTGTTTCAATCGGCGCGATCGAGCGTTTTGTCGCCGACTATGAAGCCTCATTTGGACAGACAGAGCTTCCTGAAATACGACCGTCAAACGGGCATAAAGTGGCTGTGGTCGGCTCCGGCCCCGCGGGCCTGACGGTTGCGGCGGACCTCGCAAAGCTGGGTTATGAGGTCACCGTCTTTGAGGCCCTTCATGAGGCGGGTGGGGTGCTTGCTTACGGAATCCCTGAGTTCAGGCTGCCCAAAAAAATAATTCAGAGAGAAATCGATTTTGTAAAAAGCCTCGGCGTTAAAATTATACTCAACTGGGTTGTCGGAAGGACGCAGACGATCAGTGAGCTTTTCGAAGACGGGTTTAAGGCGATATTCATAGGCGTCGGCGCGGGTTCTCCAAAATATTTAGGCATCCCCGGCGAGAATCGTAACAATGTATATTTTGCATCGGAATTTCTGACAAGGGTCAACCTTATGAAGGCGTATAAATTCCCGGCATACGACACGCCGATAAAAAAGGCGCGCAGAGTGGCGGTCGTAGGCGGCGGCAACGTTGCGATGGATTCAGCGAGAACGGCGCTGCGGCTCGGTGCTGAGAAGGTTTATATTGTCTACAGAAGGACCGAGCACGAAATGCCATGCAGGCACGAAGAGGTTGAAAACGCTACGGAGGAAGGCATAGAGTTTTTCTTCCTTTCAAATCCCAAAGAGATAACAGGCGATGACAGGGGGTGGGTAAAGGGACTACGCTGCGACAAGATGGTATTGTGCGAACCGGATGCGTCCGGCAGGAGAAGGCCTGAATGCTCCGGGGAAGAGTTTACGCTCGAGGTAGACCAGGTGATTATGGCAATCGGCCAGACGTCCAACCCCATACTTGTCCGCTCTATCGATGGGTTGAATCTCTGGGGTGAGGGCTACATTGTGGCCGACAGGGACGGCAACACTAATATAAAAGGGATTTTTGCAGGAGGCGACATCACGACCGGGGCCGCTACCGTCATAAGCGCGATGGGTGCGGGCAAACGTGCAGCGCGGTCAATTGACAATTTTATTATGGGCCGCACCGCTCCGCAGCCGGCTGAAAGATAAATGGGTAGCGAGCGTATCCCCTGCAGCTTGCTACCGGGAATATTAATGTTACCGGCACAGGATGTTTATTTAAGTCCCTCTTTCTTTACTCCGTAAAGTCTTGCAACTTTATTTTTGGAGCTCAGACCGGAGATAATCTCAACATTCTTTTTGGCAACACCGAATTTCTTTGCCAGCACTTCTATGAGTTCGTCGTTCGCCTTCCCCTCTACCGGCGGCGATGTCAGCTTTACCTTCAATGCGTCTCCGTAGGGGCCGACGACACCTGAGCGTGACGAGCGCGGCTCGACTTTTATTTTCAGCGTAAGACTTTCTCCGGTTTCAGATTTTGGTTTGGCCATTTGAATAGAGGGCGGCTTCCGCCGGTTTTTATGTCACAAACACCACGTCCATTTTAATCAGGGTTTTTTCCGAGGAGAATCTGCCAATGGCGAGAAGCTCTCCTTCAGGCGATTTTATCCTGATGCCCTCCCCCCTTATCAAATCAGCCGGGAGTTTCGACGGATCATTGATCTTAAGCGGATTGCCGTGTATGACCGCCTTTATCATCGATTCACTTATCTTCAGCTCAGGCATCCATGACATGGCGTTGTCCATTGAATGGACCCCTTTACTGCCCGGTCCTCCAGCGGTTTTCAAGTCTTCGGGAGTCAGACTGTTTTCTATCCTGAAAGGCCCCACCGCTGTGCGCTCAAGCTCGAATAGGTGAGCCCCTACACCGAGTTTTTTCCCTGTGTCATCACACAGGGTCCTTATGTATGTGCCTTTTGAACAGCTTACCCTGATCTTTACGTAGGGCAGGTCGAAACTAATAAGCGCGATATCATAAATATTTATTTCACGGGGCTTTCGTTCAACTTCTATCCCCTTACGCGCCAGTTTATAAAGCGGCTGGCCTTCGTGTTTCAAAGCCGAGAACATCGGGGGCCTCTGGAGTATCCTGCCCCTGAAAGACCCCAGTGCCTCTTCTACCGAAGTTTTGTCAATGTCGAATTTTTCTGTCTTCGAGATGACCTTGCCGTATGCATCCTGCGTGTCGGTGGCTTCGCCGAGTTTCATCACCGCCATGTATTCCTTATCGAGGGAAGAGAAATACGGTGCGAGCCGCGTGGCTTTGTTTGTGCAGACAAGCAAAAGTCCCGTTGCCATCGGATCGAGGGTGCCGGCATGACCGGCCTTTTTGACCCTCAGGATCTTTTTGACTTCGGTCACCGCGTCATGAGACGTGATGTCTTTGGGCTTGTTAAGATTTATTATCAGGTCCATTGAATAATTATACAATGATTTTCGATTGATCTAATCTTTCAGTATACGTAATAACTAAAAGATTCCGGCAGGAAAATGGTCGGGGCGACCCGATTTGAACGGGCGACCACTCGCACCCCAAGCGCCTCTAAAAACCTTAACTATCTGTTTTTGTTGTTTTCAATATACTCTATTTTGAGATATTTTTCAGCAATTTTTAGTAAGAGTCACGACCAAATCACGACCGGAAATTCAGTGGAGACTCATCACCGGAGTCGTTTATCCAGTTTGTTAACATCGCCGGCAGAGCACCACAAAATTTTTCACTTTACATTTTCATAATAGCCTGAGTAAAATTACTCAAGCTATTGAGCAAATCGTATGTTTAAGAGATAGGCTGGAGCAATATTGTTAAGCTCCTGTGGGCCCAGGACACCGAAAACCGTCTCAACATCAAGGTTGTGCTTTTAGGCTCAGCGCCCTTATTGGTACAAAAGGGGCTGACAGAGTCCCTTGCCGGCAGATTTGAGATGTTCAGGATTCCACATTGGTCGTATTCGGAAATAAGAGATGCTTTTGGCTTTTCTCCAGAGCAGTTTATTTATTTCGGAGGTTATCCGGGGGCCGCTGAACTTATTTCTGATGAAAACAGGTGGAGACACTATATCAGGGACTCCTTGATAGAGACTACCATATCAAAAGACATACTTATGATGACGAGGGTGGACAAGCCCGCATTGCTGCGAAACCTCTTTGAGATAGGATGTTCATATTCAGGACAGATCGTTTCACTGAATAAAATACTGGGGCAATTGCATGATGCGGGAAATGTAACAACGCTCTCACATTACCTCAATCTGCTTGCCGGAGCAGGGATGATCACGGGACTGCAGAAGTACTCGCCCAAGAAAATAGCGGAGAAGGCCTCAAGCCCGAAACTGCTGGTATTGAATACGGCTCTAATTACCTCGCAGACCGATACGAAATTTAAAAAGGCAAGACTTGACGGCGAGTTGTGGGGACGACTGGTAGAGTCCGCAATTGGCGCGCATCTTGTGAATATAACGCAGGGGACGGATGTAGCTGTTTTGTACTGGAGGGATAGAAACAAAGAGGTGGATTTTGTCCTCAAAAGAGGGAAAGAACTGATAGCGATAGAAGTAAAGAGCGGAAGGACAAAAATGTCTCTGCCGGGGATGGAGGCATTTTCAAAAAACTATCAGACAACGAAGCTGTTGCTTATCGGCGGAGGCGGGATCGGGGTCGATGAGCTTTTGAGAATGGATTTTAAACAGATGGAGGAATTATTTTCCTGAAATTCGGTGAGAATATTACAATATTTGACCTTGCCCTGCAATTTCTTGAGCTCTTCGATCCTGTTGCAAACGGCGCGTCAACCGGGTTCTCCTGCAAAAAAAAGAATTGGCCACTCTTGCACGTTTCATTAATTATTGAACTGCCATTATTGTAATTCAACAATAAAAAAATGCCGGATTGTCAATTCATTCATAGGCAATTGGATAAACAGACAGGACTGAAATCCTCTTGGACGAAAGTCACGACCAAATCACGACCACACAAACCATGATACCCTCATCACAGGAGGCGTTTGTCCAGACTGTAATCTTCCACATGAATGATTTTGACATGCCTCATGTCATGATGCAACGGATTGATCAAAATATTAAACTCATGTTCAACAACAGATGAAGGCACTCTCAGCATTAAAGATTCATTTGTTAGAACCCATTTTGTCCCTAAGTCCGCCAGTTCCGAAAGCGCCGGATAATCGCGCCAGTCGTCCGGCAGCATGGACATTGAAACGGTTTTCGGTTTAATGCGGTCGGAAATCTCTATCGAAGTAATGCTCAGATTTGCAGGAATGTATGGAATAGAGACATGGACCAGAAATTCTACAGTCGCCAGAGATCTGCTTTCTGAAGTATAAACAACACCAACACCTTTATGGTTCCATCTGCCGCCATACATGCGCGCGCCTGAGCCAGATAAGTCATGTATATGAGTTGTACCGGCTATACGGTAGACAAGCACTTAAGAGAAAACCCCGTATTCAATCCTGCCAAGCTCATCCAGTACCATTTCTGTCCCGAAGCGTGAGCTGAGCAGGCTTAATGGCGTCTGGTTTGCAAGCGCCTTACTTGGAGAATGCATCCACGATATAAACTTCTCTTTGTCCCGGAATACCTCAGTCCCCCTGGCAACTACTTCAGCTATCTGAATGATTTGCTCGGACACTACACGGTTAAAAGGTTTCTTTGAAGTATATCTCAGGATTGTCCTTTCAGAAACCGGAAGAAGTTCCGTCAGTTGACTTTCAGAAAGAGACAGGTATTTAGCCAAATGCCTTAAAGCTTCTTTGGTTATTCCCGCCTTGCTCATCTCTATAAGATCAAGGCGGCTATGGATTTTCTTTCCGGGGGTTTTCTTGCCTCCCAAAACTTCAATGATTCCGGGCATCTTATTTGTTCTCCACTCTTAATTGACATTTGACTGAATTAAACCGTCAAATGTCATATTTAAATTATATATATGGACGACAGATTTATCAAGCACCACGGGAGGCACTCTGCAATTAGATACGGAAAATATCAACCGGGAAGGTTGTCATTCCGGTCAAATTTCTGATTGCCTGGTATATATGCTTCAGAAAAAACTTCCGGGGTTTGCTGAAAGCCCCCATAGCCCGCGCATGCTGGTTGATGATTTATCGAGGGAAAAATGGTCGGGGCGACCCGATTTGAACGGGCGACCACTCGCACCCCAAGCGAGTGCGCTACCAGGCTGCGCTACGCCCCGATTCCAAAATTAAACCAAACATCCAATAAGTTACTTGAAAATATCCAGTATGTCCTTTAACTTCTTCCTTATATCCTGGATTGTCTGCATCGAAACGGTATTTTTATTGACCGTACTCTCGCCGAACTTTTTTCTGACTCCAGCAATTGTATATTTTTCTTTATACAGGAGGTCTTTTATCTGAAGGACAATCTCGAGGTCCTTCCGGGTATAAACTCTTTGCCCCGTTTTGTTTTTACGGGGTTTGAGAAAGGGGAATTCCGTTTCCCAGTATCTCAGTACATAAGCCTCAAGTTCCGCCAATTCGCTTATTTCGCCTATTTTATAAAAGAGTCTATCAGAACTTACCTTTCTCCGGGGTGAAGTTCCCATAGAAAATTATACCTTTTCAACGACATCTTTGAACTTCAGACTTGGCTTGAAAGTAACGACCTTTCTCTGCTCTATCTCGAGCTCGGTGCCGGTCTTCGGATTTCTTCCTCTTCGGGAGCCTTTTTTCCTTACAAGGAAGGTGCCGAAGCCCGTTATCTTTATTGATTCTCCTTCAGCGAGGATACTTTTCATCGATTCAAAGAGAGTCTCCACCATAGCACTCGCTTCCTTCTTGGGAAGGCCGATCTTTTCATACAGTTTGTCTGCCAAATCCGCCTTTGTCATAATAACCCCCTGTTAATTTTTAAATTATAAGAGGACATATCCTCGTTTTAAACGATAATTAGTTACAGAAAATTATATTTTATTTCAACAATTTATGCAAATGGAATTTAAAAAAACTTTAGAGTACGAGCCACGGCTGGGGGAGGAAATTGCGCTCATACATCATTAAAGCAAAACTGTCGGTCATCCCGGCAATAAAATCGCAGACCATCCTGTCTTTACGGTCGATAGATTCTTTTGGAAATTCTTTAAATACTTCATCTGTATGCTCAATATAGTAATTATAGAGATCGAGGAGTATCTTTCTGGCTTTTCTGAATTCCCTTTTGGAGGCATCGCTTTCGTAAACATTTTTATACATGTAATCTCTCAATGCATGCGTTGTTTCCTTCATCTCTGCGCTCATCGAGACCTCTTTTAACGAGTTTGATAAAGAGCAATAAATTACATCCCGGACCATCGCGCCGATTCTCTTGGCATGTGTCTCACCGGTCCTGAGAAATTCAGCAGGTATGGCGGAACGTTTGAGGACCCCTGCACGAAGCGAGTCGTCAAGGTCATGATTAACATAAGCTATCAGGTCCGAAATCCTGACTATCTGTCCTTCAAGTGTCTCGCTTTTGCCCCGTGAAGAAAATATTTCTCCTTTTCCCTTTGAATGCTTTACGATCCCGTCTCTTACCTCGAACGTCAGATTAAGTCCCTGCCCGTTTCTCTCGAGAATATCGACGACCCTGAGGCTCTGCTCATAGTGTTTGAAACCGCCGGGGCATATCTCGCGCAGGATGTCCTCACCGGCATGGCCGAAAGGCGTGTGACCGAGATCGTGTCCGAGCGCAATCGCTTCCGTAAGGTCTTCATTAAGCCTCAGCGCGCGCGCGATGGTCCTTGCGATCTGAGAGACCTCAAGCGTATGCGTCAGCCGTGTCCGGTAGTGGTCTCCCCTGGGCGCAAGGAATACCTGCGTCTTATGTTTTAATCTCCTGAACGCCTTTGAGTGGATGATCCTGTCCCTGTCGCGCTGAAAGCACGTCCGCAAATCGTCTTCCTTTTCCTTTTTCTGTCTGCCCATGCTTTGCGAACTCAGGCAGGCTCTTGGATGAAGGACCTGTTTTTCTATAGCTTCTGTTTGTTCACGGATCGTCATGGCTTGATTATCTAAATGATGCAGATGTTGCGAAAAAAATTCTTTTTCGATACCACTTGCGTCATTAAATATTAAATAATTGCGATATCATTGCGCATATTAACAATACGAACAATACTCCTTCCGATAATTTTATCGAGGTAAAGAAATTTTCGAGCAATGTCTGCATCATTTATCTATTTACTTGCGCTTATCAACAGCGAATCATCAATGGATTTCTCTGAAATGTTTTTCAGACCCATCTTCAGGAGCCACCCCTTCATCTCGTCAGGTGAATAGCATCTCCCTCCATCTGTGTTGACAAGCATATTCACAGAAAAAAGAGCGCTCGGAGCAGGCTGCGTCAGGTCTTCTGATATACGGAACTCCTGGATGACAATCCTGCCGTTTTTATTCAATGCGCGTTTGCATTTTCTGAAGAGGTGGATATTCTCCTTCACTGAATTGGAATGTAATACCTGGCTGGCCAATATCAGGTCATAGCTGCTACCGATATTGTCATGGTTGAAATCCCCGCAGATGAAGTTGATGGTTTTTGTCAAAGTGGGCAACACACCCCTGACCCCTCTTGATAGAGGGGAACCGTCCCCCTTTGTCAAAGCGGGATTAAGGGGGATTTTGCCGATTACCCTTTTTGCAATCGCAATTGTCTCCTTTCTGTCAAAGAGTGTAACCTCAACTCCTTTTTTTGCCATCGCTATTGAATATGTTCCGGGGCCTCCGCCGAGGTCCAGGGCGGTTTTTACTCCTTTCAACCCTATTGCCTTTATAACGCTTTCCACCTTTAATGATGCGAGGTTGTCCATGCCAAGGATAAAGGCCTCGTGGTTATGCGCCTTACGGTACGGCTTTCCTGTCTTAACAATTTCATCAAGACCCGACCAGTTCTGCCATAATGTTTCAGCGTGCCTGATAATATCGCCCTGATAATGCCGGCTTCCCGTTACAAGGAATTCTGAAGCAGGTTTTGTGTTCTGATATTTATTGTTTCGCTTTCTCAGCAGACCAAGACCGGTCAATGCATCAAGTAAAATTTCAGTGGCCCTTAAATCCGTCCTGAGTTTTCCTGAAATGTTTTTGGATGATTGGGGTTTCAGCAGGCAATCAAATATCCTGTAGTTGTTTGCGGTGAGAAGCACCCTGGCCTGTCTGAACGCTCCCCATATTTTACGTAATTCTATAGACTGTTCAAGAATGTCCGGCATAGTATAAATCCTCTTTCAAAATCCCCCTTCATCCCCCTTTTTCAAAGGGGACTTAACTGTTCCCCTCTATCAAGAGGGGTTAGGGGTGTGTACCCCTCTTGATCAAAGAGGGACAAGGGGAGATTTTTTTAATAATCGGGCGGGTTTCAAACCGCCCCTACCCTAACTACTGACTACTATTTCTCACAGTCCCATTTTCTTTAACGCATCTTCTCCGGCATTTTTCATTTGTGGCGCGTCTTCAGGAAGATAAAGCATGACGCCACCCTTGACCGGCCTTATAACTATTTTCCCTTCTGCGGCAAGCTGGGTTGTTACCTTGATAGGGTCTTCCCCGTCAAAGTATTTTTTGAACGCCGTGTTGAACCCCGAATAAACGGTGTGAATGCCCTTGTACCCTTCTTTCCTCAGGCTGACTATAGCCTTTTTCACAAACTCTTCCTGACTTAATTTCTCCGCCATAATGCCCTCCTTTTTGTGGTTAAGTGTTAAGTTGGTTCAATGCCCTTTTCATCAAGCTTTATATCTTCATCGAAGGTTATAGCCTTTTGCTTCCTTAATTCCTCTATTTTCTTTAAAGGTCTTTCGAGCATATTGCTTCTTGTAGTAATAATAGCGTCATATTCCTTTTTGGCAGAATCAAGTCTTTCACCCATTAGTCTGAATTTGTCTTTATATGCATTCCACTGCTTGGAAAACTCTCCAAGTAATTTGAGTATCTCTGAGGCAGTCTGTTCAAGATTAAAATTCTCAATCGCCTGTCTTATTACTGCAAGCACTGCATAAAGCGTAAAAGGGGAGCAGAGAACAACTTTCTGCCTCAGCGCTTCATCCATTATTGTTATGTCAGCTTCGTTAATAAAACCGTAAACCTGCTCATTAGGAATAAATACTATCGCATAATCAATCGTATTATCTGCTGAGTTAATATAATCACGCGTTGTTACCTGCTTGATCATTACTTTTGTATTTTTAATGAGCTCGTCCTTAAATCTCTTGCGATCATGCTCGGATTCGGCATTAAGATAATGTATATAATTGTCCAGCGGAAATTTTACATCCATGTTTATTTTTAAATTATTAGGCAACAAAAAGGTGTAGTCAGGCCTGCCTGCAGAACTTTCCAATGTCTTCTGCTTGATATAATTCACTCCCTCAATCATACCGACCAATCTGATAATGTCTTCAGCCATACGCTCGCCCCACTCGCCCCTTTTTTTAGAACTTGCAAGTGCCTGACCGAGATGTTCTGTGGTATCTTTAAGCTTTGAAGTGACCTCTTCATGCTTTTTGATAAGTGTAGATACTTCAATATTCCCTTTTCCAACATCTTCAATTCTTTTCCGGACATCAGACAATGTTTTATCCATTTCCTTCAAAGTATTGTCAATAATTTCTTTCTTGTTATCAAGCTCTTTCTTGCCTTCAACAGTTTGAGACTCAAGTTTCTCTTTGGCAAGCTTCAAAAACTCCTCGGAGTTTTTGGTAAGTGCATCAAGAGAAATCGTGCTGAATTTATCTGAAAGCTTGGTTTCCATTTGTTCAATAAGCTTCATTTGCTCCTGAAAACCCTTCTGTGCCGCCTCAAGTTTTGTAAGGGCCTCAACTCTGGATTGTCTCTCGACGTCCAACTCGTTTCTTGTCTGTTTTATCTCGGAATCCTTCTGTTCAATCTGCTGTCGCAGTTCATTGCTTACCGCCTCTGCGCCTTTTGCCTTACCATCAAGTTCCGTTATCTGATTTGAATAGCTCATTTGAACATCTGAAATTTGTCTGGAATGACGCGACGACGCGGCAAACCAGGCAGCAACTCCTCCAATTAACAGACCGATTACAAGAAAGACTATCGTCATTTAAACATCTCCGGCGTTATCATCCAATCCACGGCCCACTTGCCGTCTTCAGACCTTTTCAAGCATACAACTCCGCCCATTTTAAAGTCTATTATATTTTTTTCACCGTCCCCGCAGAGAAGCAGGGATGCGAGCCTGCCTGAATGAGGCAGATGTCCTGCAAGCAGGATGTCTTCATTCATCCTTGAAAGCCGATCTAACCAGATTCGGGGGTCATCCAGAGGGGAAAGCCCGTCCGTGTAGGTCAGATTCTTTCCGAACTTCAGATGCTCTGCCAGGACCTGCGCAGTCTGCAAGGCCCGCATCTTGCCGCTGTGGCAAATCTTTTCAACTCTGATATTTGACCCTGCAACAAAGGCAGCGACCCTTTTGATATTCCCGATCCCCTTTTCCGAGAGACTGCGCGAAGTGTCCTCCTCTTCAGTCAAAGCCTCAGCATGCTGCACAAGATAAAGATGCATAAAGACCCTCCTAATTTTTTAACCCGTTAAAAGAATAATTCTTTTCACATGCCTTCTTCCAGTCGCATACAGTGCACTGTTTTTGGTACCATTGACGGAATATTCCCGGTATTTTTTCTTTCACGTCTTTCCATCTGGTGAATGCCCCTGTTTCGGTCTCAAGTAAAGCCAGCGCCATGTTGTCCATTTCTCTTATGTCTTCATCTGCGTGTGTATCGTATTCACATTTATTGTCTTTGCGGTAACGGCATTTCTCACAGACGTCGTCAGTGTCCCGGCATATTTCAATATCTTCATTCCCGACTCTTTTCAGGACATCTTCGAGATTTTCCGTGAAGACGCGATCATGACCTTCCCCATTAAAGAAGTGAAGACATACAAGGTGATGCCCTCTCAATCTCAGCATTTGATTTGTCCCGTTGACTCGAAAAATCTTCTCACGTCCTCAATGTTATGTGCAATAGGCGTCTCGGGCAGGGAAGAGATGATGCTTCTTCCGTATGAGCTGTTCACAAGCCGTGTATCAAGGATAGCCGCAACGCCGTAGTCATCCGTGCTTCTTATAAGCCTTCCGAAGCCCTGCCGCAACTGTAATATTGCAGAAGGCAGCGCAAGGTCGCTAAACCATCGTTCACCAAGCCTCCTGCATCTCTCGTCATATACCGGATCTCCTGGCGAACCGAAAGGCATCTTCACAATAATCACCAGACTTAACTCCTCGCCTTTGATATCAATTCCCTGCCAAAAAGTCGCGGTCGCAAGAAGGACGGAATTGGGGGTGTCCTTAAACCATTCGATGAGTCTTGAAGGCGGCATATCGCCCTGCGATTTAAACGGATATTTCATTTCTATATTTTTCTCCGCAAAACGCAAATGACTGTAAGAGGTAAAAAGCACAAGTGCCCGGCCTTTTGAGGCATTGACAAGTCCCTCGATGACCTGAAGGCCCTCCTGCTGAAACCGCTCGTTGTTCGCCTTGACCGGTGACGGCAGTTTTTTTTCAAGATAGAGGAGCGCCTGTTTTTTGTAATCAAACGGCGAACCGATGATCATCTCTTTCGTATCAGTAATGCCGAGTCTCTCTTTTATGAAACTGAAATTTCCCGTTGTCGTCAGGGTCGCTGATGTCATAATTACGTTCTCATAGCCATTCACCAGGTCGCTGAACGGCTTCCGGCATTCAACCAGGCTGCTTTTCAGCTCCAGCAGCTTTTTGCTTTCCGCCATAAAATAAACCTTGTCCTTGTTTTCCCGTGCTATAAAATCGTCAATAATGAGCTCAAGAGACCTCACGTAAATCATTGTCGTTTCCGCCCTGTCGTGTAACTCGTCGCTTTCAGCCGAATCCTTGTAGAGATTTAACCTTTGAAGCACCTTGTCAGGGGCAAGCTGTTTGTTTAACTTTTTTAATTCTTCAATTACTGCCTCAGGTATCGAAGGTGGAGATTGTGCATTTGTCATTCCGGGTGAAGCCCCGAAGGGTCTCGTCTTAAAAAACCTCTCCACAGGCTCAAACAGTTGATTGACCTCAATCTTTAACCCCCTTAAACGATGAAGCAGCCACAGTACGAGCGAATGATTCAGCGTACTGCCGCATACATGTGATATAACGTTTTCGAGCTGGTGCGCCTCGTCAATAATTAATTGACTGTGGAACGGCAGCACCTTGAATGATGAGAGAAGGTCGTATATGAGGAGATGGTGATTGACTACGATGATGTCTTTTTTGTAGAGGCTTTTGTAATGCGTGTAATAAAAACATTCGCTGTAAAACGGACACTGATTTACATTGCAGTCGTTTGAGTCCCCGCAGACCCTTGACCAGAAGTCAGGTATAAAATCGAGCTCGTCCCTGTCGCCTGTCCCGGTCTCCGACGCCCATTCGCGGAACTTCATGAATGACTCTGTCAACTCCGAAAATTCCCTCTCGCGTTTCCTGCAAAGATAATTGTTCTTGCCTTTGAGCATGGCAAAGGAAAACTTCCGGGGGAGGGCCTTTTGAAGGAAAGTCAGGTCCTTGTCTATGAGCTGGTCCTGCAGGGCGATCGAGGCTGTCGAGACGATGGTCTTTTCATTCGACAGTATCGCGGGAATGAGATAAGCAAACGACTTGCCGACACCGGTCCCGGCTTCAACGAGGAGTCTCTGCTTTTCCGTCAGGCAAGCAATCACCGCTTCCGCCATCGCCACCTGCTGCGGACGATGCTCATAGGAGGGGAATTCTTTCTTCAGGACGTTGAACGCGGATTCAAGGTCGTTCATAGCGGGCTGCGCTCCCATTCCCCTATCAATTTCTGCCTGATCAAGGTAAGTATCTTCAGTGAATTGATGAATTCTCTGTACGCACTGCCGCTGTCTTCTTTCATGCTCTCCAGAAGAGGGTCACAGAAAAACCATGTGCAGCGGTATGGTCTCATCCATCTCTCGAGAGAGCATCCGGTTTCCGATAAAAATCTGCAGGGGTCAGTGTCTTTTCTGTCAACATCCTCATTTATAAAGGGGGGGGAACAAAGATGGGCCATGCCAAGCGCTGAAAGAAAGACCAGATCATTTTTGTCATGGTTTCCATGCTTGTTTAAACAGCAGACCATTTTGCATGACGGACAGACTAAAGCGGTGTGTTTTTGAATGAAAGGAGATGCGGCATTAAAGGCCGCTTTGAGTTCGTGTGCAGCAGGTTGTAATTCTGTATTGTTCATCCAGTCCGAAAATCTCCCTCTCCCCCATCACAGTCTCTCATACACCCACACCCTTCCGCCATTTCGTATTTCATCCACCTTCCTTACAAGTTTTTTCTTGTGGAGGTTCAACAGCCGTGTACCGCTGGTGTTTGCCTCGAGCTTCATGATGTCGGATAAGTCCTTTGCAGTAATATTATTCTTCTTCTCAATCAAATTCAGTGTCTCTTTTAAATAATTATTCAGGGCGCCAAGGAGGATTCTTTTCCCGTCTCTCGTTTTTGCCACAGCAGCCAAAACCTTCCTCTCAAGCGCCACCTCGATGTTTTCTTTCTGGTTATCGCTAAGTCCTGTAAGATTGAGATACCGGTCGCCGTATTCGTTGCCCAACAGACGTGAAATGAGCTTTGCCACAATTTCATCTGCGCAGGAATAATCAATGACCCCGATTTTAGAAAAGTCGAGGGCGATGACTTCACCGTCTTTCTCCTTCTCAATGTCCCGTTCAATCCGTTCACGTATTATCTGTCCCGACTTGCGTGTGACAAGGTCGCTGGAGCCGTTGCCGAGTTCTTCTTTCAGGAGTTTGTATATGTTGTAAATTTGCATTTTCTCTGCTTTGTCACTTCGAGTTTAGGGGCCGGGTAGCCGAGACCTTTTTGATATGACCGGGGGAAAACCTCTTTGCGCAGAAAGACCGGAACGGGTTTTACGTATAAAAAGTCTCCCAGCCGTCTTTTATTTCCTCATACGCCTCGCAGTGGACCATGTGCGCGCATTCCGGGCAAAAGCCGTCGCAGTTGTCCTCAAGGTTTTCAGAGTCAGGAGCTGGATAGACCTTGTAGAACTGCCTGGCGCTGTTGAAATAATTGTCGATTATGTCCCGGGTATATGCCTCTAAAACCTGTTCAGCAAGATTTTTCATGATTATCCTTCAATTGAATCAATTGAATCATAAATAGGGCCTTTTGTCAAGGAGGCAAGATTTACTTCTCTTTATAGTAAAGAAATCTCTTACAGTAATAACAGGTGAAGATGTTTTCGTTCTTTTTGATGTCGTTATATAACTGCGGCGGAATATTTGTATTGCAGCCCAGGCAGATTTCGTTCTTTGTGGGAACTACTGCCAGCCCCCCCAGTCTTTTCAGAAGGTTCATGTACTGTTCATACATATCGGCGTCTATCTTCGAGACAAATTCCTTCCTTTTTGTCTTGTAGGTCTCCATCTCGGCATGAAGTATTTTTTTCTCTTCTTCAACGACCCGTTCCTGCTGTTTGAATTCCTCTTCAGCCTTTTTAAGCTTTAACTCCTCTTTCTGCATTTCCTTCCCTGAGGCATCCAGGGATTCCATCAGGGAAAGCACCTCGTCTTCGATCTTGAACCTGCTCTTTTCAAACCCTTCTATTTCCTTGAGATGGGCCTCATACTCCTTGTTTGTCTTGATGTCCTTGTTCCTGGCCTTGAGCTTGACGATCCGGTCCTGCATTTCTTCAAGTTCAAGTTCCTTGGCTTTTTTGTTTTTACCGACGGTCTCGAACTGTGCCCTTAACTTTTGCAGGGAGTTGCCAGCCTCTTTAAAAGGATTTTTAAATTGTTCCAGTTTTTCAGGAAGCGCCTCAATTTTTTCGGCTATCGAAAGGATTGAGGAGTCTATCTCCTGAAGCTCAACCAAAAGTTTCAACTGTTCGTTCAAATTTCTCTCCAGAGACGCATGCGAAAAATTTTAAACTCCACTCTTAACTCCGGACTCTTAAGTTATCAGATTGGTGGGCCCACCAGGACTCGAACCTGGGACCAACCGGTTATGAGCCGGTAGCTCTACCAACTGAGCTATGGGCCCTTTCAAATCAGGACATGTCATTCTATGACAAAAGGCCCGGAAAAGTAAACTCTGCATGATATGTCACGTTTGAAATATTGATCAAAATGCCGGACACTTTTGATCAAATGTCTTTACTGACGGCTACGCGCTTGTAAAACATGCACTTCCTGCAGTTGCCGAGCTTCTGCGCAATCGCCCCGCTGACCTTTTTCCCGCAGAACGTGCCCGCTATGGCCCAGCAAATGCGTCCGTAATAGGGATAGGCGGGACATCTCATATTGGCCGCTCCTTCTGCATTTTCAACTCCGCATTTGTTGAACTCCCAGCACTTTATTCTGCTTCCGTTCTCATTGCTCTGATACGGGAAGAGCATCCTGAAGGTTGTGCCCTTGCCCTGTTGACTTTCGACGAATATCAGCCCGTTATGGTCATCCATGATCTTTTTGCATATCGAAAGCCCCAGTCCTGTGCCCACGCCAATTTCTTTTGTGGTAAAAAACGGTTCAAAGAGCCTGCATAATGTTTCATCAGGCATGCCGGGACCCGTATCGGAAACCTCTATAGCAACAAAACTGACGTCATACATATCTTTGAGGTAAGTTTGTATAGTAAGCGTGCCGCCTTTGGGCATTACGTCGATTGCATTCGATATGAGATTGTTTACTGCGAGTCTCACCTGTTCTTTATCGATCAGTATCCCCGGAAGTGCCGAGTCCAGGGTTTCTACTATTTTTATACCCTGATCACTGCATATGTCGGCAAAGGCACCGATGGATTCAGTTATCGTCCCATCTATTTCCTGGTACTGAATATCGTATTTTGCTTCCTTTGAAAATGTAAGGACATCCCTCAGTATCCGTTCCAGCCTGTCGACTTCCGCCACCACTATCTCCGCATATTTCTTTTCTTTCGACCCCCCAAGCAATTTTTTATTCAGACGCCTTGCGAAGCCGCCTATGGAAGTCAGGGGGTTTCTGATTTCATGGGCGACATCGGCGGTCAGCCTCCCTATGGCCGACAGTTTCTCCACCTGTATGAGCTGGCCCTGGACGTTCCTTAATTCTTCAATATAGCCTTCGAGGTCTTTGTTCAGATTCTCTATCTTTTGCTTGTCCTTTTTTAATTTCTGGGAAAGTATCCCGATAGGCACGGCCAGCAAAAAGAGAAATGCCATCCTCACAAAAAAGTCCGTCCAGTGAAGGGACGGAAATTCATCATTGCAGCTTACGAAATACAGTGACCCTGCAACAGCGGCAATGGCGACCCCGGGGACAAGTCCGAAGTAGAAAGAGTAAAGAGCCGTGATTAAATAAAATCCGTTAAAAAAGGAGCTTTCAAAACCACCGGTCACTCTGACAAGAAGTGAAGTAAAGAGGAGGTCAAAGACGAGGGCGGCAACGTAAGCAATCTTTTTCCTTTGTGGCGCAATGAACAGCCATAAGTATATAAAAATGCTGTAGATCGCAAAGTATATAAAAATGCTGCTTACGTTTTCAAAAGTCTCACGTGAGATTTCGGAAAATAAAAGCCATCCTATACCTCCGCAGAAGATTATGACGCGAAGAAAAACAAAGGCACTGTCAGCAGCTTCGATATGGGGGCTCGTTTCGTCCCATATCGTCTTTAATTTTTTGTAAGGATTCATTAAAACCGTCTACCCGGTTTTATTATAGCAAACGGAAGGCATTAATGACGTTATGGCGTTTTTGCATCTATAAAATAACTCTTGAAATTCGGTTGGATTTGGTACGTTGGATACAGAGTTGACTTATAATCTTTTTAGTCTCTATAATTTAACAGTTGTTTTATTGCAAATATGCCTTGGTTCTTTTCTTCACTATGAAAAAATTAATTATTTACATTGCTCCACTGGTTGTTTTTGTTTTTATGTCTTTTCTGGCTGCAGAAGTGATCATACGTGTTTTTGATGTAAGCTGTTTCTCTTTTAAAAATCCTTTTACTAAGAATTTAGGTATATGGGGACCTGATCCCATCAGCGGTCATGATTTCACTGAAAACTACCCCGAAACAAATTTCGCATTTAAAGATGATGAATATGCTATATGGACTAACGAACTTGGATGCTTTGATAAACCATATATAGGTGAGACAAATTACACCCTCCTGGTAGGCGGTAGCATTACATGGGGGTATTCTCCTTTCGAGCATATCCACGGCTATCATATTGAAAATATGACCGGGGAAAGAGTGTTAAAGTGCGGCATTCCAGGATATGGTACTAAAGAGGAACTTATAAAAATTGAGAAAGTTGTTAAAAAAACAGGTAAATCTCCGGGATTAATTATACTGGGCTATTCCATGGATGACATTGATAATGATTATATTTTCCCCGGGATCACTGTTATTGACGGATACCGGGTCGACCAAACTGTAATCTCGGATATGAATACCGGGACGAAGATAATTCGTGGTCGCGATGAATTAAGAGAAAGGCTGAACAACACGTTAAAATATGGCTCTTCCATAGAGCCAGCGACTCTCAGGGAAAAACTGCAAATCTGGCTTATTAACAATTCGATTCTTTATAACTCAATCAGGGATAATATAGCTATACGAAAAATCTTTTTCCGAATAGGACTTGCAAGCAAGCAGGAAGTTGAGCAGCAATTTCATTATATCTCTAACTCATTATTTTATAGGGAGCCTGAAGGAATCCCTTGGCTTCAGAAGGCATGGGAAAACCATTTTAATAATTTGAGAGAGGTGAAGAATCTTGCCGATAAATTGGGGGCAAAGTTGCTGGTCATCCATATTCCTCCAAGAGAAGCTATATATAAATTTTTAAATACAGCGTTTAATAATGATGCCTATGACAGAGGTAACAAAAGGCTTGCTGCTTTTTTCGAGAGGGAAGGGATAGCATATTTGGATTTGACGAGCGAATTTATAAAATATTCAAATCGGGAATCCAGAAAAGAGTTAGACTCATTGAGAGATCTTTTTTGGAGATGTGATCCACATGTAAACAAAAAAGGTAATTATTTGACTGGCTTGCTGGTTTCCCAATATATACTGGAAAATCGATTGGTTAATACCGGGGATGTTAAAGAAAAACTGGCAAGAATCGAAGAAGAATTAAAAGGAGTTAAGGAATTGGAGATACATTGAAAAGTTACGGGTTATACTAACGTTGTGATTGTCATATTAAATTGTTATTTTAATCGGATCTGTTTTCACAGGCATTTACCCGCATAGAGACTTCATTCATCGCAGCATCTATTTCAATTAATTTAATGTCAAAATCCAGACAGACCGGATTAGTTTGAACCGGAGCGACTGTTTTGACAGTGACTTCTTTCACGTTATTGCCCGGGTATTTTAAGTTATACCAGGACTTAACCATCATATCCGGTAACCAATAATTGAAAGGCAGCCCGGAAATCACGATCTTATTCACATCCATAGGTGATTTAGCCACAAATGTCGACAATGCATTAAGCAGCAGATATCTTGCTTCTGAAATATCTCGCCATCCATCTTGATTCCGTCCCGTTTTTCCAAAACCTAAGGGAACAGAATAGAGTAAAAGGATTAACAAGAAAATACCGGTTATCAGCGGTAAAAGTAAACGCCTAAACAGCGATAAATGAGAAGATCTGCCCAGAGACTGAATGCTTTCAGCAAATATCATGGGAAGCATAATGCTGAAAGGTATAAACGGAATATACATTTGCCAAGGCGCTAATGATAAAACAAACAAATATACGCAAAGAGGTGAGAGTAGCCATAAAAATAAAAAAGTTAAAATCTTACCTTTAGTTGAGAGAGGGAAAAAACGCTCTCTGTTATAGCCGTAATTGATAACACCCATAAAACAAATAATAAAGAAAAGCAACAAAATATATAATCTATTTAAAAAGTACATTCTAACATTCCATAAATATAACGAAAGGGACCCATCATGTCCTTTTGATATGGTCTGGAAAAATTGAGGTCCTTTATCGTAATAGGCTCTTTGAGCCAATGGTTCTATCAATAAAGGATAGAGCAGAATAATAAGTGAGGAGAAGATTAAACCAATTAATAATATTACCTTGAAAGTTTTGATGCCTCCGATGCCGGATATGATACGTTTGTAAAATACTAAGGATAAAAAAAGTGGTATGATCGGCAACAGGAAGACAACAACAGAATTACTGAACTGACCCAAAAAGCCGGTAGGGTTAATCAAGAAATTGAAGTAATTTAGAATAATGACATCATCAGGCGGTGATTTATAGCCGCCTACCCATTGACTTAAAATAAAAGCTCGCCATCCGACTAAAATGAAGGCCGTAATAACATAAGGGGCGGTTCCTCTTACAGCATTTGCTGTCCTCTTTTTAAGAGAGGCCTCGTCAGAAAATATCAGCAAGTAGAAAAAGACTATAAGCGGTACTATGACTCCTATTTCTTTAGAGCCGAAGGAAAGAGCATAGAAGAAAAGCGAGAGAATTAAAAAGAATTTTTTGTATGCATTTAATGAATGATGCTTTAGAAAGCTCAAAAAGGAGAGTATGAGAAAGAGTCCTGCCAGGGTATCATTTCTCTTGTCGGTACCTATAACTGCAGAGATAATAACAGGGTTGGTTGTAAATATAACAGCACTGAGCCAGGCAACAACATTTTTACCTGAAAGCAGCCGAGCAAGAAAGAAAACCGAGATTGAAACAAGAATGTGAATTATGAGATCGGTCAAATGATATCCAAACGGGTTTAATCCCCATATGTAGTAATCTATGCTTAGCGATAATACCAGTAAAGGACGATAAAAGCGGCCGGTGAAACCGGTTCCGGACATGAGGTCGTCAGTAAGAATGCGGACAATGTCACCGAATGATTGAATGCGGCTCTTATCAATAAGGGTTACTGTTTCAGCAGCAGTGAAAAAATAGCCGAGCACTTCCCTGAAGCTTATAAAGGCAATCAGTATTATTGAAAGAACAAGAAAGCATGTTGTGACATAAGGATTAAAAAGAGTATTCTTTGATTTATTCATATTGGTTTTATGTAAGCAAAACATATAATTGTTTTGGCATTGTTCATAGATGATAAAGATCCGTTGCGGTGTTGAGTACCTTGGCGGAGTCTGGAGAAAAGCTGGGATAATAGCTATATATCGCCAAGTTGATTTCTCTATTCAGGAGATACCCAGATCTTCACTGATTAATGTTTTGCAATCAAGAATCATTGGTTACAGTAAAAAATATATAAAAATATTATAATAAAAAATTATAATATTTTAAACAGAAAGTTATGGGCAAGAAAAAAATTGTTGTAGTAATGCCTGCATATAATGCAGCCAACACTCTCGAAAAAACACTTCACGATATTCCCAAGGGATCGGTTGATGATATCGTTCTTGTAGATGACGCCAGTACGGACAACACCGTAGAGATTGCTCGAAAACTTGGTCTTGATACTATAGTACATTCGCAAAATCGGGGTTATGGCGCCAACCAGAAATCATGCTATGATGAGGCGTTAAAACGTAATGCCGACATAGTTGTGATGATACACCCGGATTATCAGTATGACAGCAGGTTGACTCCACACATGACGGCTTTCATTGACAAGGGAGTATGTGATATTGTTCTTGGCTCAAGGATCAGAACACGCAAAGAAACCCTTGAAGGAGGGATGCCTGTATACAAATATATATCCAACAGGTTTCTTACTATAATTGAGAATATTGCGCTTGGACAGAACGTTGGAGACTTTCATACGGGTTTCAGGGCTTACTCGCGAAAGGTGTTGGAGACAATACCTTATATCAAAAACTCTGATGATTTTGTATTTGATACACAGTTTTTGGTACAGGCCGTTTATTTTGGATTTAAGATAGGTGATGTACCCGTTCCGGTCCGTTATTATGATGACTCTTCATCGATTAATTTTAAGCGAAGCACCAAATACGGTTTAGAGACTCTCGGCATGTTGTTCAGCTTCTATGCTCAAAAACTGGGGCTGCGAAGATATGAATTTTTTAAATCAAAAAGCAATTAACATAAACCCTTTCTTGCGGTTCTATCAATTGCTGTAATTACCCACAATCCACCATCAAAACAAGTACCAAGAGGTACCAGGCGATTTTGAAGCAAACAGAGGCATTTTGAGGGAATCCTCTTCACAGTGACGGAACAGACCGTCAAAACTCACAAAGTGTTGCCGCAAATCCCGCAATAAGACTCGATAACGTACAATATTTTTCGCACAAATAAGTCATGGTGACCTCGAATCTGGTAATGTAATTTTGGAGAAAAACAAAAACCAGAAGGAGGGAGCACCAT
>QZJG01000072.1 GCA_003599275.1 Nitrospiraceae bacterium
CGAGGCCATCAGGCAGGGCGCCTCGGAGGTGATATTTGTCGAGGCGGGAAAAACCAATACAGCGGATATAAGCGTGGCACTCAACAGGCTCCGGTTCACGGGCAAGGCGAGGGTGATAACAAGGAAAGTTTTATCGTTCCTTGAATCGGCAGAGATAAACCGGATGACCTTTGATATAATATTCCTCGACCCCCCGTACCATACGGAGGAAATATTGCTCGCGCTCTCCGCGATAGGCAAGTCAGGGATTCTGAGAGACGACGGGACCGTAGCGGCTGAGCATTTTACAAAAAGGGAGCTGCCGGACGAATTCGGCGTTCTAAGGAAAATAAAGGATTATCATTACGGCGACACCACGCTAAGCCTTTATAAAAAAGCTAATGCTTTGTAAGCTAACTGCATTATTCATAAAACCGGAGCAAGAATGGTGAGAAGACATATTGCGCGATACCTCAGCGATAAGCTGAAAAATACACTCTGCAAGTAAGTCTTTATGTCTCTTTAAAAATTCTATCGCTTTCAAGATGTCTTTGAACCATTGCTTGCTCCAAATAAGAATTTATAAATAAACCAGACTAAGGAGAAATCATTGGACCTCGTAGAGGTTTTTTTCCCTGTATCAGGAGTCAAAACTTCACTGTTCCTTCCCCCCCTTGTTGCGCTTGTTATTTCCTTTTTTACCTCCATGGGAGGGGTGTCGGGCGCGTTCCTGCTTTTGCCTTTTCAGATGAGCGTCCTCAAATATACAAGCCCTTCGGTGAGCGCAACGAATTTTGTATTCAACATAGTCGCGATACCAAGCGGCGTATACCGCTATATAAAAGAAGGGCGTATGGCGTGGCCGTTGACATGGGTCGTCATTGTGGGCACATTGCCCGGCGTATTTATAGGTTACTACCTCAGGGTGCTCTATCTGCCCGACCCCCGGACTTTCAAACTTTTTGTAGGCTGCGTCCTGCTTTATATCGGAAGCAGGCTTCTTTACGAAATGACCGGCAAGGTTGCAGCAGGGAAAAGCAGGATGAAGGCGCTTGATGATAAATTCAGACAGAGGGCGGAAGAGCTCAAAAATCAGCAAAACGCACGCATCGCTTCAGGCCTTCCCGTGGATGCGGTTGTAAAGACGATATCTTTCAGCCTTGCAAGAGTGGAATATGAGTTCTGGGGAGAGAGATTTTCATTCAGCACTCCGGGAATGTGTTTCCTGGCATTCATTGTGGGGATCATCGGCGGCACATATGGGATCGGGGGCGGCGCGATCATCGCGCCTTTCTGTGTCGCGGTCTTTCGTCTTCCTGTTTATACAGTCGCGGGGGCGGCGCTGATGGGGACATGCCTGACGTCGATAGCCGGGGTCGCTTTTTACAGCATAATACCCGCAAAAGAAGGACTCGCCACGTCTCCGGACTGGATGCTGGGATTTCTTTTCGGCGCAGGCGGATTTATCGGCATGTATCTTGGCGCGAGATTCCAGAAGTTTGTCCCGCAGAAATTTATAAAGCTCATGTTAGGGCTGGTGATTTTAATTCTGGCCATCAAATATATTGTTCAGTATTTTTGAAATATATTAAGCAAACTCCTTATAATAGAAAACTTTTTATTGCAATAAAATTTCAGGAGGAACAACTTGAGAAAAAAAATTTCCATAGACCTCGCCGAAAGGGTAAAAGACCTTCCGCCCTATCTCTTTGCCGCTATCGACAGGATGAAGCAGGAGGCCCTCAAAAAAGGCATTGACCTGATAGATTTGAGCATTGGCGATCCCGATATCCCGACGCCGAGGCATATTGTTCAGAGGATGAAAAAAGCTGTTGATGACCCTGCGCACCACAGATATCCTTCTTATGAGGGGATGCTTTCCTTCAGGCAGTCTGTTGCGGACTGGTACAAAAGGAGATTCAACGTCAAGCTCGATCCTAAAACGGAAGTGCTGTCTCTCATCGGCTCAAAAGAAGGCATAGGCCACATACCCCTGGCATTTATAAACCCCGGAGACGTGGTCCTCGTCCCTTCGCCGGGATACCCCGTTTATCCCGTTGCCACACTCTTTGCCGGCGGAAAAAGCCATATCATGCCTTTGATCGAGAAGAACAAATATCTGCCGGACTTGAAAGCCATACCGCATAGTGTTCTCAAAAGGGCAAGGCTCATGTTCATTAATTATCCCAATAACCCGACTTCAGCGGTTGCAGGCAGGGCATATTATAAAGAGGTAATTGAATTTGCCGCAAAACACAATATCCTCGTCTGCCATGACGCGGCATATTCGGAGATTTATTATGACGGGAAAAAGCCGATGAGCTTTCTGCAGGCGCCGGGCGCAAAAGATGTGGGAATAGAATTTCATTCACTTTCAAAGACCTACAACATGACGGGATGGAGGATCGGATTTGCCGCCGGAAATGCCGGAGCTATAGCAGGACTCGGGAAGATAAAGACCAATCTCGATTCAGGAATTTTCCAGGCTGTCCAGGAAGCCGGCATAGAGGCGATTAATACAAAAGATTCCGTTCTCTCAAAGATAAGAGACACATACCAGGAAAGAAGAGACATACTATACAAGGGCTTAAAAGACCTCGGCTTTGAGCTTAATAAGCCCATGGCGACCTTTTATCTGTGGGCAAAGGTCCCGAAGGGCTTTACCTCCGAGGAGTTTGTCAGCCATTTGCTCAATAATGCAGGGGTGTTAGGCACGCCCGGCAACGGCTTTGGCGCGCCTGGTGAAGGCTATATAAGGTTTGCTCTCACGGTGCCGGCAAAGAGGATGAAAGAGGCGGTTGCGAGGATAAAGAAGGCCCTTTAAGCGCCGGCCCCTTGCCTGTCATTACACGCCGGAGGCAAAGCAATCTCACTTCAACATACACCCTGCGTCGGCTTTACAAATCGAGTCTTAATTGGGTAATATTCATTTTGCATTGAGCAGCTAAATTGGAGAGGTGGCCGAGTCGGTCGAAGGCAGCCGCCTGCTAAGCGGTTGTGGGGGTAACACCTCACCCAGGGTTCGAATCCCTGCCTCTCCGCCAGTAAAGGGTATTGTTTTATCAACTAAAATTTGGAGGATGAAATGAAGAAAATCATATCGATTTTGACAGCGGCAATGCTATTGTCATCAGTAGCCGCTTGCAAGAAAAAAGATGAACAGCAGGCCGCGCCGCAGCAACAGCAGACTACGGAAGCGCCGAGGGGCCCGATTGTTGAACCCGCGCCGCAAGGCCATGGAGCTCCGGGAGAAATGCCGTCTGGACACGGGACAGCGCCTGTCAAAAAGATGGAATTTCAGGTGGTAGTCCCGCCGGACGTTCAGGACAAATGGCCTGCCGTAAGGTTCGTCGTTGAGGACCGGAAACAAAACAGGACAGAGGAGTTGACCGCTTCCATCGGCGGGGAGATGAAGATACCGGGTTCAAATCTGACTGTTAAGGTGGGCCCTTTTCTGCCGGATTTCACGATGACCGCAGGAACTATCACGTCGGCTTCCGGAGATTTGAATAATCCGGCTGTTGGGGTGGTCGTTTACGAAAACGGCACACAAATATTTCCTGAGCCGGGGAAAAAGTGGGGATGGCTCTGGTCCCGCAAGGAACTTCAAATGATGCATCCATTTCAGCATGAACGTTTTGCATTGATGCTGAAAGAAGGAGTAGCGAAATAGCAGTTAGGGGAAAAGAACCGGGTGTTGCCCCTGACTACTTACTGCTAACTACCAACTACTTAAATCCAGGCCGCGCCCATAGCTCAATTGGATAGAGCGCCGGACTACGAATCCGTAGGTTGGGGGTTCGACTCCCTCTGGGCGCGCCAGCTTCAGCCTGTCTTGTACCAGATATTGCACGCGCCTTCTGCGGATACCATGCACGGGCCTTTCGGAGTTTTCGGCGTGCATACTTTTTTAAACAACTTACAGGCGGAGGGATAAGCCTTCCCTAAAATTATCGTCCCGCATACGCAGCCGGGTGTTTTTGCCTCTTTTATCTCTTCAAGCTCAAAGACCTTTCTTGCGTCTCTTTCAGCATATTCATCTCTCAGTTCGAGTCCCGAGGCAGGGATATGCCCGATGCCCCTCCAGTTTACGTCTGCAACTTCAAAATACTTATCCATAAGTCTCTGCGCCTGAGTGTTGCCTTCCGGTTTCACCACGCCTTTATACACATTTCCCGTTTGTGCTTTTCCGTTTTTAAACTGTTGAAGTATTTCCAAAATTCCAAGCAGGAGATTCTCCGCCTCAAAGCCCGCTACAACGGTCGGGATGCCGTATTTTTCGGAAAACACATTCCATGCATTTGCTCCGACAATCGCCGAAACATGACCGGGTGCGATAAAGCCGTCGATACCGATCTCCGCGTCTTTAACGAGTATCTCCATGATGGTCGGAGTTAATCTGTGCGAACTCAGTATGAACAAATTATCGGGCACTCCCATTTCCAGGATACCCGCAGTCGGGGCTGTAGTCGTCTCAAAGCCGATGGAGAAGAACACTATCTTCCTGCCGGGATTTGATTTCGCAATGTTCAATGCCTCAAAAGGAGAGGTGATCATCCTGAAGTTTTTACCCTCAGCCCTGATGGAGCCTTTTTGAGTCGGCACCCTCAGCATATCGCCGTAGGTGACGAGGATGGCGTTGTCTCTTTTTGAAAGATTGATTGCATTGATAATATCGCTCTCAGGACAAACGCACACAGGACAGCCGGGACCGGGGATGATCTCAAGGTTTTCAGGCATCAAACTCCTCATCCCTGAAAAGGCGATGGTATGCTCATGCGACCCGCAGACATTCATGATGCGGATTTTTTTGTCAGAAGGGACGAGAGAGTGGATGAGTTTAATGATGTCTTTTGTCTTGTCCATATGAACTAAAGACATAGTAAACTATGCTTTGCAATTACTGCAAGGGGGAACTTGCCAAAGATCGTTGGAGTTGTATCTATGTATTTTCGGTCTCTATTCTTACTACACCATTCTGTAAATATAGGCGTCTTCAATGAACGTATTATTTATGACATTACCGGTAAAGCGAATACCTGATATGCCGCGTCCTGTTTTAATTCCGATCCTCAATGTTTTTATCAGATTGTCGGTTAATTTTAAAACAGAAATTTCCGTTAAAGTGATGGAGGAAGGCGGAGAAAGCTTCTCAATGATTGATTGAATAAAATTATACGATTTTTTAGGCCCCTCTTGTTTGACAAAAGGAGATGCAATGAATAGCCGCCACTCGTCGGACTCAGAGACGTAAAACCAGAAAGCCGCATCGACCCTGAAAGTTGTCTTGTCCAGTTCTTCTATTAATCTTTTGCCTTTTTCTATATCTTTTTCTACCAATGCAGTTTTAACCATTTCATAACCCCGTGCTTTTTGTCCGAGACCGCTGATAAAAGGTCACTTGCCTCTTTTTTAGTATATTTTTTATAGCGACTCGCTTTCGACCATGTCCCTGAAGATAGAAGTGTTGGAATAGATTACAATCAGGAAGGAAATATTTCAATGGGGGTAGGCGGCTTGCGGACTTGTAGCACCGAGTGTCTGTGGAATTGTGGTACAAATAGTTCTTGAATTTCCCCCTTGCACTGCTTATGATATTGGCAGAATTAAAGAGGGCTTTTAAAAAAACTAATCCATTAAGTATATTTTGAGGGTTAATATGCTTTGTTCAAAAATCGGCGCTGAGTGTCCACATCCTGCAATTAGAGACAATAAATATGTCTTTGTGATGATGCCCTTTAAGGACTCTACCTCAGTATTTGATGCAATCAGCCAGGCTGTGACAGGACTTCAGGGAAAGGATTTTGTTTGTGACCGGGCAGATGAGCAATATACACATCTTTCGATCTGGTGCAACAGGATTTGCAAAAATATCAGAAAAGCAAAATATCTCATTGTCGACACCACAGGGAAAAATCCCAATGTCTTCTATGAACTCGGTTTTGCCCATGCCCTTGCACATACAAAGGCGATCATCATTACTCAAAAATTGGAAGACGCGCCTTTTGATGTTAGAGACTTGAACCATATCGATTCATTGTAAATTGCGACACAAGCTCTCGGTTTGCCGTTGGAAGTTAAAGACAGGGCTATAGGGAAATATCTCGAATGTATTACAAAGAAGCTTCTGGATATGGACGTTTCGGATTGCACTGCCGATTTAGATGAACTCCTTTCACAGGACTTTACTCTTACATGGTCGTTTGATGAGATAGATTCATGGCTTAAAGAAGCTGATATCAGCGATGATAAAAAGGCGTTTATTATACGTTTGACAGAACAAATCAAAAAACATAAGACGCAATAGAGGACAAGAGGTTAACGTCTTATGACGTCATATTAAATAAAAGTGGTGATTGTGTAAAATATCTCAGAGCAGAGTTTGTCATGATTGATTGAAGGGCAGGATGAACGTAATTGAGAAAGAGATTCTGGACAGTTTCAAGTCTTTATTATTGAAACGCGTGAGTTTGTACAAGTTGATTCTTTTCGGCTCCAGGGCGCGTGGAGATGCAGGGCCTTTTTCCGACATGGACGTTTTAGTGGTAATTAATGGACCTTCCAGTGAACAGGACTTTGACTACGTCAGTGATTGCGCCTGGGAGGCAGGCTTTGAGCAGGGTATCGTGATAGTCCCGGTCGTCTTTACAAAAGATGAATGGGAAAACAGCCCTGAAAGATATTCGCTTCTTGCAAAGGCTGTTGAGACAGACGGAGTTCCTATTTGAAGGACGAAGAAATAACAAGCCTGATAAAATACCGTATGGAACAGGCGCAGACCGCGCTTGATGATGCCGACTTTCTTCTAAACGGAGAACGCAGTCCCCAGAGTGTTGTAAACCGTGCTTATTATGCAATGTTCTACGCAGCGCTTGCGCTTTTGCAGAAGGAAGGCAAGGTGCCGTCAAAACATACAGGGGTCATCAGCCTTTTCGATACGGAATTTGTCCAGAAAGATACCTTCCCAAAAGAACTCTCCAAGAACTTTCATAAGGCTTTTGAGCTGCGTCAGGTAGCAGATTATAAAACCTTCAAGCCGATTTCGATAGAAAAAGCAAAAGAGACTGTGAGCAATGCAAAGCAGTTCGTGAAGTCGGTAAAGGGCTTTCTAAATGTAGCTTGAGAAAAGGCAGACCTCTTTCAGTTGCAGGGTATCATCGCTATGCATTCAACATATCCTCGGCAGCATGTCCTCTTCCATCATATCGAGCAGGCGTTCGCCGCCGATCTTTGTTCTCAACCTCACTCCCTTAAATTTGGAAGTAACGTGCCCGATGACTGATGCATTTTGCCCTAATGGATGTTTCTTTATAATGCCTAAAATTTTATTTGTGCTTTCACCTGAAGTGATTACTATCGCTTTGCCTTCATTTGCAAGATAGAGCGGGTCGTAGCCTAACATATCGGAGATGAAACGCACATCCTCGCGTACCGGCACTTTGTCTTCAAATATCTCAACCCCTAAGGCCGCAGCCTCTGAAAGCTCCGCCAGCACTGTCGCAACTCCGCCTCTTGTCGGGTCTCTCATCCATTTTAATCCGTCTATCTCAAAGAGAGATGTGAGCAGACCATTCAGCGGAGCGCAGTCACTCTCTATCCTGGAAGTAATATCGAATTCATTTCTTGCGATGGCGATAGCTGTCCCGTGGTCTCCGATTGTGCCCGTAATAATAATTGCATCGCCTGCGGACACGTTATTCAAAAACAACGGTCTGACGATCTCTCCGACCCCGGTTGTGTTGATATAGACTCCGTCGCATCTGCCTTTCTCGACAACCTTTGTATCGCCCGCCACCACCTTGATCCCGGCATTCACTGCTGTTTCATGGATGCTTCCTGCTATATCCTCAAGACTTCCGATGGGAAAGCCTTCTTCCAGTATGAAACCGATGGAAAGGTATCTCGGGACGGCGCCGCTTACGGCAAGGTCATTCACAGTTCCGCAAACAGCCAGTTTTCCTATGTCCCCTCCGGGGAAAAACAGCGGGCGCACGACGTAGGAGTCTGTGGTTATGGCAGTGTCATGCTTTTTGAGAGTTATGTATGCCGCGTCTTCAAGAGGTGTTAGTTCCGCTGGATTCAAGTGTTTCAGGAACACCTTCTCAATCAAATCCCTTGTAAGTCTTCCGCCGCTTCCGTGGCCGATTTCAATTTTTTTCATGGTATTATTATCCACAGATGTCGCAGATTTCACAGATAAATTTATTCTAACGTGTCTGTTTTAAACTCAAACATTGAACTGTCATTCCCGTGCCTAAAGCACCTACTGTTGGCAGTCTGTTGAGCGAAAATCCGGTCTTTTAAATAAGTTCTGGGTGCTCGATTAAAGACTTCGGACATGACAAAAATAAAAAATAGCAATTTTATTGACAGACTCTAAATAAATCTGTGTCATCTGTGGATCAATCTTTCTATATACTCAATCCACTCATCCATCCCTTCTCCTGTCTTCGACGATAATTCAATAATTTTCAAAGAAGGATTCAATGACAGCGCATCTTTTTTAATCTTCTCCATATCAAAATCAAAGTGGGGCACGAGATCGGTTTTAGAGATGATCAGCACGTGTGAGGTCCTGATGGCCTTTGGATATTTCAACGGCTTGTCATGCCCTTCGGGAACTGATATGAGCACAACCCTCAAATGCTCGCCGAGGTCAAAGAATGAAGGGCACACAAGATTGCCCACGTTTTCTATGAAGAGGACATCAAGCCTCTTGCCGTTTAAACTATGCTCCAGTGAATGGAACCCTTTATGAACAAGAATGGAATCCAGATGACACGCGCCTCCGGTTGTAAGCTGTACAGCAGGAACGCCTTTCTTCCTGATCCTCTCGGCATCGAGGTCTGTCTCGATGTCGCCTTCAAGCACGCCGATATTAATCCCGTTTTTTAGTGCATCAATGGTTTTCTCAAGCAGCGTGGTCTTGCCTGAGCCGGGGGAGCTGATAATGTTAATTGCGAAAATCCCGTCTTCGTCAAAATGCTTCCTGTTGCTGACGGCAGCATCTTCATTGGCCTTCAGAAGACTTTGGTTGACGTCGATAGTCCTGGTTTCATGGCTGTGAGTATGGCCATGCTCATGCTCATGACATCCGCACACGTCACACATATGTCCTCCAGCAGTCGAAATGATGCGGATGTTGTGAAAAAAGTTGTTTTTCGATACCGAAACGTAATTCCCATTGCAGTTCCCCCATATAAACTGCGACCCAACGCCACACGCACAATGGGAAAAATCCTATCGAGTTAAACAAATTTCTGAACAGTGTCTGCATCATTGTTGTCAGACATCCACCTCTACGTTTTCAATGTGCATCTCTTCGCCTGACAAAAGCTTCAGGCTGTATGATCCACAAAACGGGCATGATTGAAAGGGAAGGTTCTCTGTCTCAAAAGTTTTATTGCACTTTTCGCATCCATACATTAGAGGGACCTCTTCAATGAGGATTGTTGCTGAAGACAGCATGGGATGTTCAAGTTTTACGGCGTCAAAGGCGAACATCAGCGAATCAGTTACAATGCCCGACATTTTCCCTATTTTCAATTTCACCCCCGTCACCTTCTTTGCATTGTTGTCGCGGGCAATTCTCATGAGCTCGTCAATCATTCCGAGGGCTATTGAAACTTCGTGCACCTTCGTCCTCCTCATCCATGACACGGAGGACTTCATCCAGCGCCTCCCAGATTTCGTCAGCCAGTTGTTTGTCCACCTTTTCTATGGCGAACCCGACATGCACTATAACATGGTCGCCGATTTTAACGTTATTTTCAGGCAGGAGCTGCAAGCCTATTTCCCTTTTCACCCCTTTGGCTTCAGCTATTCCGGCAGGATAGTTTATCTCAACAAGCTGCATCGGGACGCCGACACACATGCAAGCCTCCGTTTTACAAATTAATAATTTCAGCCTCTCCGGTCTTTGTATCGAATAGCATAATTGTAGCATCTTTCCGGAAACCGTGCGCTGTTCCCGGATTCAGTGCCAGCGTGTTCCCGGTTTTTCTGTTTTCACATTTATGGGTATGGCCGTACATGACAACGTCATATATGCCGCATTTAATCAAGGCCTCCTTTATCTGAAAATCGGTGCCGTGGCAGCAGGCAAACTTCAGGCCGTCCTCTTCAAACTCGTAGAAGTCCCCGTTGATCTCGCCGCCGATTTCACTGAAGGAGTTCATCAGCCGGAACTTGTCTCCGTCGTTGTTGCCGAAAACCGCTTTAAGCTTAATCCCGTGAAAGAGCTTAATTGAGCCCGGATTAACAAAATCGCCGAGATGGACAACATAAGAAACCTTTGCATCCCTGAAGAGCTGGACAGCTTTTTTTATGTTTTCAAAATGGTCATGCGAATCCGAGATAATGCCGATCTTCATTTTGTCTCTCTTTCAAACATCAACGCCTTCCTGACTTTTTTCATATCAATCTTCCCGTTCAGCATCTCAAGAAGCCTGAATGCAACATCAATCGAGGTGTCGGGCCCCCTGTTGGTGATCACCCTGCCGGAGACGACGATCCTTTTTTTGACCGGAATTGCTCCGCAGTCCCGGAGGATTTGCAGGTTGTCATGCCGCTTACTCGCAGTGTAAGTCGTGGCCCTCTTGTCTTTGAGAATTCCGGATTTCGCGGCAGGAAGGGCGCCTACACACATGCAAACAATAATACCGCCGTTTGAGTAAACCGTTTGTATCAATGAAAGCACTTCCTCTTTGAAAACCTCGGTCCATCCGCTGTCGTTGAATCCGCCCGGAACAACAAGCGCGTTATATTCTTTTGCTTTTACATCCTTAAGCAGCAAGTGGGTTTTAATTATGAGATTGTGTTTGGATGGGACGGTCCGTTTAAAACCGGTTATGACTACATCAACCGGCGTAACTTCCTTTAACACCCTTGTCCAGCCGAGGATGTCAGTAAAGGCCGCAACCTCGATGTCTTCAAATCCCCGCGGGAGAAAGAGGAGGACTTTCCTGTCTGGTTTCATATTTAGCGTATTTCAAAACTTATAGATCACCATCCCGGTCAAAAGCTTCGGGTAGAAATAGGTTGACTTCGGCGGCATTCTTTCTCCGGCAAGGGCGACCTCTTTGACGTCATGGATTTCGGTTGGATTCAGGAAAAAGACCGCCTCGAACGGGCCCTTCCTGGCCCTTTCCACAGCGACAGCAGCGTCCATTTCATATTCATAATGCTCTATCTTTAACAGCTTCTCGAATACCAGCTTGTGAAGCACTGTCACGTCAAGATTTCTCAAACACTCCGGCATGTCCAGTTCTATTTTCGGGCCGCCGGCCGAAAGGGTGTAATAGTTATTTGTGTTGGTAAGGAACATCCCGAAGGAGTGCGCCTTGTTCTGCATGGCCTCAAACATCTGCTGCCTTGCCTGCTGCTCCGTTATGCCGGGCCCGCTTATTTTCCGTATGTCGAAATGTTGTTTAAGGGTCTCTTTTATGTTGATGTTTGAATCCACCTCAACAATCCTGTGCGTCGGAAGGAGGGTCAGGCCGTCGTCTTCGATGTTGGCAAGAAACATCAGCGTATAATTATACGGTTCCTCTCCCGTCTTGATGAGCCCTTTTTCTTCCATCTCTTTCTTGAACTTTAACGATGTCTCATAGCGGTGATGGCCGTCCGCGATGAAAATGTCCTTGTCAGCCATTTCTTTTTTAATTGTATCGATTGAGGCATTGTTATTTATCCGCCACAGCCTGTGAATGAAACCGTCTCCGTTTTTTGCCTCTATAAACGGTTTCTCCCTAACAAGGTTTTCGAGGATGGAAGAAGTCCTCTTCTCTTCGCTGCTGTAAAGTGAAAAGATCGGACTTGTGTGCGCATGACAATATTTAAGGATATTGAGCCTGTCGGATTTCGGCTTTGAATAAGTCATTTCATGAGGGTGGATCCTCCCTGTCCCAAGCTCTTCAATCCTGACAGCGCCAAGAAAGCCCCGTGCCTTTTTGGTCTGCCCGTTTATTTCATAACTGATTTCATAGCAGTAAAATGCCGGCTCCGGGTCACGGATTAAAATTCCCCCATCCAGCCAGTCAGCGAGAAATCCTGAGGCCCTTGTGTAACGGTTTTCATTGTCATTGTCATCATCGCTGTCTTTGCCGAAATCAATGCGGATGATATTGCAAGGACTTTTTTCGTAAAGGGTTTTCTTGAATTCAGGCGTAACAATATCATACGGCGGCGCCATCGTTAAATTGGCGTCTACCTTCTGCGGATCATACAAAACACCTTTAAACGGAATTACCTTTGCCATACCTTCTTAATAACGAATGCCGGATGCCGAATTAACACAATGACGGCACCTTGTAAAAAGAGACGCAAAGTGCAATAAGCATAGGGACAAACCCATGCTTATTGATGCACAATTATTTTTGCCATTTAATAATTTGTCGATTCATTGTGTTTATGAGGTGTGCGGCATTCGTACAATTTCTAATCTCCCTCAAACTCCGTGAGGCAATAGAATTTGTATCCTTTTTCCTTTAATTTCTTCGCTCCGCCGACATCCGGCAGATTGACGATAAATGCCATTTCAGCGACAACCCCGCCTAATTTTTCAATCAGCGTAGCGGCAGCCAATGCGGTCCCGCCTGTTGCAAGGAGGTCGTCAACAACAAGGACTTTCGCCCCTTTGGCAATTGCATCCTTGTGCATCTCAATCGTATCTGTCCCGTATTCCAATTGATATTCGTGCCTTATGACCTCAGCGGGGAGCTTGCCGACTTTCCTTACCGGCACGAAACCTTTTCCGAGGGTGTAAGACAACGCGCCGCCGATGATAAAACCCCTTGCCTCTATGCCGACAATGAGTTCAAAGTCCATGTCGCCTTTTATGTATCTCTGCGTGAAGTTATCTATCACAAGCCTGAATCCAACCGGGTCTTTTATAAGCGTGGTGATGTCCCTGAACATGATCCCTTTCTTGGGGTGATCGGGGATGGTCCTTATTTTCGATTTAATCGGCATATTATTCTCCTTTAAAAAAATTAGTTCGAGTCCTCAAAAGAGATTGCTTCGGCTTCGCCTCGCAATGACAGACATAGCGAGGGGTCCCGTCTTTCTTATGTGCAATGGTCTTCATACGCCTTGATTTTCGGTATCACGTCCAGGAACAAATTGATAACATTACCGGCATTTTTTTTCATTGTATTCAGGATCATCTCCCAGGTTACCGGCGCTTCTTCCTCGTGCCAGCAGTCATAATCCGTTGACATGGCTATCGCGGCGTAGTGCATCTTCTTTTCCCTTGCAAGAACAACTTCGGGGACCGTGCTCATGTTGATTACATCCGCGTTCCAGCTTCTGAACATATGGCTTTCAGCCTTTGTGGAGAAGCGCGGGCCTTCAATTGTGATGACGGTCTTGTTTTTATGAAAAGGCACGCCCATATGATTTGCTGACAGTGAAAGCAGATCAATAAGGTCCTGACAGAAAGGCCCTGCCATCGGTGTATGCACGACTACGTCCTCGTCAAAAAATGTGGTCTCTCGTTTCCTCGTATGATCAATGAACTGGCTGGGGAATACCAGATGGCCGGGCGCTATCTCCTGCCGCAGCGAGCCGACTGCCGTTGACGCAAGGATGTGAGTGCAGCCCTGTTCTTTCAGGGCATAAATATTGGCCCTGAAATTTACCTTGCTCGGATAGATCGAGTGGTCCTTGCCGTGCCGGGCAATGATAACAACGTCCACCCCTTCAATCGAGCCGCAGGTAAGCACGGACGTCGGTGAGCCGTACGGCGTTTCTACTTCTATCTCCCTTGCGTTTTTGAGGATCTTCGGGTCATCAAGCCCTGACCCGCCGATAATTCCGACCTTAATCATGATTGCTCCTTGAAATTTTATTGATAAGCTGATTGAAAAAGACTGCCTATGATTATAGACGATTCAATATTTACAACTCAACTTACAGCTCGGTATAAATCGTTACATACACCTGGGTTTCACCGTTGTTTGTGACCCCCTGTGCAATACCGAAGGCAGGGGTTATTTTCAATTTATATCCCAGCACCATGTCCAGCCTTGCTTCCCAGCCTACACCGACGGAGATATTGTCAGAATGAAAATCCTTGTTGTGTCCCCAGACATTGCCTGCGTCAGCAAATATTGCGACATGCACCCTGTCCCAGAAAAACGGTTTTGTATTTATGCCCCTGAGGATGTACTTCACAGGGAACCTGTACTCCAGCGTACCTTTGGCAACATGTTTCCCCGTCTGGAAAGCTGAAGAAAATCCCCTGATGGAATATTCATTGCCGGGGATGCCCCCGATGTTGAAAGCCTGCTGGGCGATCAGGTCGCCTCCTGACGTGGCCCCTTTCAGGTTTAAATAGAGCACGTGGTGTTTCCACGTTTTAATATACTCTTCATAATTCAACTTATACTCTTCCTGGCCCAGGTCGCTGCCGACGGCTTCGGAATAATTTTTGTACATGAAGGAAATGTTCCTTCCCTCTTCTCTGCTTATTGACCAGGGATATTTCAATGCGTTTGAAAATTCCAGGCCCGCAAAAACGTTGCTCCTTCTGCCTTCGAATACTTCAAGCCCGTCAACTTCTCTGCCTTCTATGTCAGTCAGATGCTTGAGGGTTTCCGTATTGTACCCCGCAACAAGGTCCAGGCTTGTTTCAAGTGTGGTGAAGAGCGGGAACTTTGCACCTGCGGTGAAACCGCTCCGCCTCTCGTAGAAATTGTCATCGTCATTGAAAAATTCCGAGTAGAAGATCGGAGCACTGTAAGACCTGATAAAAAATGTGGGGTACCATCTGTCATAGCTGTAATTAAAATCATAATAACCCTTGCGGCCCACTCCATATCCTCCCTGCATGATATAAGTATGATATCCAAGCACGTCCTGACCCGCGGTAAATACGCCGAATACCGCGCCGTCATTATCAAACGCCAGGGTAGGCATCCAGAACTTGGGCAGCAGGGTCTTTACCGGACAGTACTTCTTTATTTCAGAGGGCTGATTAAAAGGTTGGAGGTCTGAGGTAGGGGCGGGGGCCTCGCTTTTCCATTCCGGGGTGATCCTCGGGCTCAAAGTATCAGACCATTGGGATGCATCATAAGGCATCTCTGCCACATAAAAGCCTTTTGAATTGTAGCCGGTGAAAAATATTTTTCTGCCGTCTCCGGACACCTCGGGATGAAATGTCCCGCCCAATACGTGCGATATCTGAGAGAGTTTTTTGTTCGTAATGGAATACGCAAAAAGGTTGAACACCCCTGTCCTGTCCGATGCGAATACAATAAATTTTCCGTCCGGCGACCATGCGGGATAAACATTATTGTAATTGCCGGTGATCAGGGTCTCAATGGCTTTTGTCTCAACGTTGAGGAGCTCAATGGAAACCTGTCCCGAGTAGTTGTGTCTTGAAAAGGCAATCAATCTTCCGTCCGGCGACCACCTCGGCGATGATAGTGCTGAATCCCGAAAACCGGCAATAGCCATGACCTTGCCGGAAGCAAGCTCCATAACGGAAATGTCCTGCCTGCCCGTCTCTACCTTTATAAATGCAATCTGTTTGCCGTCAGGGGAAACGTCAGCATCTTTGGCGCGTAAATTCTTTGTTACGCGGCTGACTGATCTGTTTGCAAGGTCATATGAATAAATATCCTGATAAAGATTATAGACGTTCCGCAGCTCGGCCTGCGTGAAATATAATTTCTGCCCGTCCGGCGACCATGAAAGATTTGAATCGGAAGGTAATCTCCTGATAGCGGCGACCTCAGTAAGATCGGCCGTATCAACTATGACAATCTCTTCGTGGCGGTGAGGGTCCTTCCTGTTTGCTGCGAGATACCTGCTGTCAGGCGAGAGACGCGGATTCGTCACCCTTTCACCTTCAATTTTCAATTGCCTGTAATTTGTCGTGGGCCTTGCATTCAGCTCCCGGATTTTTTCGTACTGGTCTTTTTTCAGCTCCGTTATCGTGTCTTCATAAAGATCTGAATAATCTTTGTCTGTAACTCCTTCAGGGGGACCACTTAGAAGAAACGGCAACCGTCCAGCGTGCAGGCTGCTGAGCTTGCCGATATTTTCATTGCCATAGGTTTGTGCGATATGTTTTTCAAGCAGCATCCCGTAGATATAAGGAACGCTCCCTGAGGGCCAGTAGGGGATGTCCCCGTTTATCTGGTCCACACTCTGGAGGCTGTCCTCCAGCACCGCCATCCTGAATATCATCTCAACATATGCGCTTCTTCCCCTTCCTGCCAGGGTATATTCACTCTCCACCCATGTGGCAGTGCCCTCAAGCCACCAGTCCGGCATGAAGACATTCGGCGGGGCGGTCAATAAAAATGCAAGAAACGACAGCGGATCGTATCCCGGCAAAGGCTTGCCGAAGATGCTTCTCGTAATCGTAGAATAGCCGCGTGAAGAGTCCATAGTAATAATATGTGTATATTCATGAAAGATGACGTACTCCAGCCAGTCATCATACTCCGCAACGGTCATGTCAGGCATCGGAGGGACCGCAAAAATATATATCATGTTATAGGGAAGGACCGTGGCAAAGCCGTTTGCGAAATCAGAGTTGTCAATGAGAACGATTTGCGTTTTTTCTTCAGGAGACCACTGAAAGCCGCCGGACAGTTTATTGTGAATATCTTCCGCGATCGAGGCCGCCCTGTTTGCGATCTCATCTTCGCCCTGATGGAAGTGGATGGAAAAGTGTTCGGTCTCGATAGTAGAAAATCGGAAAGACGGGTCTATCGTTGCGGAAAATAAAGCGGCTGGATGCACTAACCCCATGCCGGCAAGTACCATATAAAGGATTAAGGCATGAACATGTATTCTTTTCATCGCTAAGTTAGGCGCACAGGATCAGCTAATCAATCCCTGAAAGTGGAAGCCCCGGCAAAATAAAGGCGACAAAAAATCAATATGGAATTTAAACAAAAAAGGCTTAGAGAACGACCCCTAAACCTTGATTTTATTGGTAGCGGGGAGAGGATTTGAACCTCTGACCTTCGGGTTATGAGCCCGACGAGCTACCGGACTGCTCCACCCCGCGACATATCTACCATACTGTAGAATGTCTGAAAAGTCAACGGTAAGAACAGAATATGATTATGCTTTTATTGCGACAAAACGATAGTGCAAAAACTGTGTCATGACACATTACTGTGACAGGGATTTATGTGACCACGGTCTTTAATAACGTCCCTGTCGTTTTCAACTTCCTATTTCTAAAGATAAAAATTAAAATGAATTTATTTATGCTCTTGGCACGGGAATTGATAATATCATTTACAGGTCATATGAAAACGAATGTAAATACTGTTGGCAGCAAGGAGGAAATATTGAATCATTCTTTAGACAAGATGATATGCCCTTTTGTTCAGGACCCTTTCAGTGAATGTTACTGTGTCAGAATGGGCAGCCAGGACATCGAAAAGGCGATCTACTTTTGCAGTAAGAATTTTATATCCTGTGAGCTGTATAAAACCGGAAGCTTTGGAAAAGCCGTAACCCTTTGTCATTGAACAAGTGGTGCTTCCTCGTTATCCTATAAAAAGCAGTTAACCACGGAGACACTGAGGCACCGAGTTGAAAAATAAGATAAAAGACCAAACACCGCAGGGACACAACATTTTCCGGAATTCCTTTGTTTTCTCTGTGGTAAATGAACTGCCGTTTTTAGGATTATGCCGGGGCCCTCTTTTTTGTCAGGGAGTTTTCTTCCGCAAAATGCCTCAAACCCTGAACCCGGCCGCATGGAGCTAATTAAAAAACACCTTCTTGCCGATAAGAGGTATAGCAACAGTAAAGGGGGAGGCCGCATATGGGCGATACAGATGAAAAAGTGGAGCTGGAAGAAATCAAGGCCCGGCTCGAGAAATTGATTAAGGCGATAATCGAAGAAGTGCGCAAAGAAGAAAACGACGACAACAAATATTGCGCCTGAGAATGCTCCTTCGCCTTCAAAACGAACCTTTATGAAATAAGAATCCTGCCCCGGAAGAGATGCAACTGCTTTTATGCAGCACCATTGCCATCCCTCATCTTCAATGCAACCAACAAGACAACGGAAACGCAGTTTACTACGCTGCCATGTCAATGAAAAAGCCGTGAGAACTTAAAAACCGCCGAAGCCAGGCATCCCGCAAAGACGAAAATTCTCTTGCCGGAATGACTACTTCTTCTTCGGAGAGGCGGCCTTGCCGAGCCTCTTTTTTGCCGTCTGGGCCTGTTCGGATTTTGGGTATTTCTCGACCAGCTTTTCGAGGATTATCCTGCCGGTCCTTTCGTCTTTCAGGGCAAAAAAAGCCAGGCCCTGTTTCAGAAGCGCAGCAGGGGCCTTGTCTGTCTTCGGGTTCTTTTTCAACAACTCTTCATAAGTAAGGATGGCGTCTTCATAATTGCCATCCTTATAAAAGCTTTCTGCAATCCAGAAACGCGCATTATCGGTATATTCATTTTCCGGATAGTCTTTCAAAACAGACGACAGCTTCTCTCTTGCCTCAACGGTCCTGCCTTCCTTGTATGCCTGGTAACCTGCCAGATAAAGGTCTTTTACATCCTGGATCTCTTTGCCTGCATCGGGAGGCTGCTCCTTCTTTTCCTCCTGAGGTTTTTTCAGTTCTCCTGCGGGCTTGCCTTCGTCAACGGGCTTCATTTCTTCCCCGGGCTTGACCTCTTCTTTTCCGGAAAGCTCCATCTGCGAAAGCCTCTTGTTTAAGTCGTCTATCAAGAGCTCCATCTGTCTCAATTTTGCTGCAAGCCTCTCTTTTTCGGCGGTCACCTCTGTAGCGGTCTTCTCGGAATAATACTTCGATTCTTCAAAGCGTCCGGTCAGGACCCTGAATTCAGATGAAATGGATTGAATCTGGACCAGAAGATCAGAGACTGATTTGGCAGCAGAGTCCTGGGTATTCTGCAGGTCCTGCAATTTTCTGTCGAGCGAATCGATTTTTTCTTTGTGCAAAGGGGAGGACACCTGTTCCCTCAGGTCCTTTACCTCTGCCCTCAGCACATTTACCTCGAATTGCACCTTATTGACCTCCTGCGGGGTTGCACACCCCGCAAGGGTCATGACAAGAGCCATAAGAATAAAGAAGGGGTTATTTTTCCGTAACAACGAAGTGCGCCCTCCTGTTTTTCTGCCAGCAGGATTCGTCGTGGTCTGTACAAACAGGTTTTTCTTCACCATAGGTTATCGTGGACAGCCTTGCGGCGGAAATGCCGAGAGAGACGAGATAATCTTTCGCGGCCTTTGCCCTTTTTTCCCCTAAGGCGAGGTTGTAGTCATTTGTCCCTCTTTCATCGCAATGGCCTTCAATCAGTGTCTTAACCTTTGTGTTCTTCTTCAGATATGAGGCGATCTTGTCGAGCACCGGTCTGGCATCGTTTCTTATATCGTATTTGTCATAATCAAAAAGCGCGTCCCTGAAAATAGCCGATGCATCTTCCGGCGCAGGCACTTCCGGGGCCTCTTTTTTAGCAGCATCGCTTTCCCGGATTTTTTCAGCGGGGACGATGACCTCTTTGACTTCTTCTTTGGGCACTGCTTTTTCGGTTTTGGGCGCTTCTTTCACGGTCTCTTTTTTCGGTTCCGGAGGGGGCGCAACGTATTTTTTAGCACAACCTGCCGCGAAGAACATCAGGGAAATCATTAATATTGAGAGCGATATTTTTTTCATGACCATTCCTCCTTAATAAAAGTTTGGATTAAATATTTCTATTTTATATCGGGCGACCATCTCGGTGATGTGGCCCTTGTATTTTTCGGGGTAATCCTTCTTGCCTCCTCTCCATTTATGCGTATTACGAAAATGCCGGTCTGCCCGTCCCTGTCCGAATCGAAGGCCAAGAACATTCCATCAGGAGAAAAAGACGGACTCTCATTGTTTCCGGCAAAAGTAAGTTGTCTTAGCCCTGTTGCGTCAAATTTTATCATGAAAACCTGATTTTTTCCATCCTTCCTTCCGACAAATGCCAGCCAGTTGCCGTCAGGGGACCAGGCGGGCGACGTATTATATGAGCCCTCAAAAGTTATCCTTCTTGCATTGCTCCCGTCGGGATCCATAATGTAAATCTGCGGAGTACCGCCCCTGTCCGACACAAAGGCGATCTTTGCGCCGTCAGGAGAAAAGACCGGCGATATATCAATGCCGAAAGACTTCGTTAGTTTTTTAACGTTTCTGCCGTCGGTATCCATTATATATATCTCTGCGCTTCCGTCCCTGGATGATGAGAAGGCAACGGTATTACGGGAAACACTGCCTGCAAGATTAAGCCCTGGTGAGGAATACAGCGGGGTCTCCCCGAAGTCTTCGAGATCGAAACGGTAGATGCTCCATTGTCTGTTCCTCTCGGATGAGTAAATCAGGAAACGGCCGTCATCCGACCACGTGTGGCTGGAAGTCAATCCGGCAGATACTATTTTAATAGGATTGAAACCGTCCCAGTCCATTAAATAAAGCCCCCTGCTGCCCGCACCTGAATGTATCAGACAGGAAATCTTGGTCCTGAATATACCGTCTTTTCCGGTTATTATGTTATAGATGTCGTTTGATATGCTGTGCGCTATGGCGCGGACACTTTTCGGGGATGAGGAGTATTTTTTTCTGAATACCTCTTTGTTTTCGATTAAATCGGTGACCGACCAGAGGACGGTCACTTCATCGGAAACACTGACTTCCAGATGGGCCGTGACCTCGGCGCCCGGCACGTCCTGGTCGACAAAAGAAAAAATCCCCGTAAACTCAAGATCGTTCTTAACGGTCCCCTCTATCTCTTTTGCCTCAACAGGGCCCGTGACCGAAATCGACAAGGGGAGTTTTCTTATAGCAGGCGAAGTGATATCGATGTATACCCTGGCGTATGAATCCGTCAGAGAAGCGAAGTTGAAAATCACTGACAGAAAAATAAAGATCAACAATCTGGAATTTTTTCTCATGGACGAAACCTCACTACAATTTCATTTTCAACCGGGTGGGGCGGCAGGGGGCTTGCCTTCAATATGGCATTGACCGCCGAGCGGTCAAACAGGGTACTGCCCGAAGATTTTTCGACTTTATATGCAACGACTTTCCCTTCGCCGTCCATCCGGAAGGAGACTAACGCTTCAAGGCCCGCTGAATCGAATTCCGGGTATATCCAGCCGCTTTTTATTTTCCTGATGATCGCGGAGTAATACGTATCGAAGTCCGTTGATTGTGAGCCGCCCTTAACACCTGTCCCGGCGTCTTCCTGTATCCGCTGCCGTATCACTTCTATTCCCCGGGACTTTTCAGCCATCCTCCCCTTTTTCTCCTTTGACAGCGAACTTAAGGCCCGGAGTCTCTCGATTTCCCTGGACACCCTCTCTTTCTTTGACTTTTCGGATTCGGGCAATATCCCGGCCTCCGGTTTAGCGGGTTCCACTGGAGAGACCGCGCTTCCCTTTGGGCTTTTTGCTTCTCCTCTGACTTCAACCGGTGACTCCATGGGTCCCTCAAGAGTTACAAAATAACTTTTAAATTCCGCATCCTTTGTTTTGAAAGGGACCGCTGCGAATGCAATGAAGACCAGATGCAGCAAGGCTGAGGCAATGACAATTATCTGAAAGTTGGGTTCTCTTCCGATTTGAAGGGACTGCTTCATTGAATACGCGCTTTTGGCTCCGTCACCATTCCAAGCTTTTCTATTCCTATCTCTCTCAGCTCACCCATAACGGAAACCACAAGGCCGTAAGGGACATTTTTATCGGCCTTCAGAAAAACTTCCCTGCCGGGTGACTTCGACAAGTTCGCTTTCAGCGTCTCGAGCGTTACGGCTGTCTTGTCAATGTATATTTTACCATCCCCTTTTATAGTCAGGACGGTCCTTTCCTCAGGGGCCATCTCCTTGCCCTTTGCCTGCGGGAGGTTTACATCTATCCCCTGCTGAAGAAGAGGCGCTGTGACCATGAAGATAATAAGAAGGACGAGCATAACATCCACAAGCGGAGTAACATTGATCTCGGAAAGGGCGCCCCTACGCTTCTCCATGTGTCCTCTTGATATGGTCTATCAGTTCCCTCGAAAAATCCTCTATCATCGCTATATTTTTCCGCGTCCTTGCGAGGAAATAGTTGTAGGCGACAACTGCGGGAATCGCCGCGGCAAGCCCTGCGGCAGTGGCGATAAGCGCCTCTGCAATTCCGGGAGCGACTACAGCGAGCGAGGCCGCGCCGACCCTTCCTATGCCCATAAATGAATTCATTATTCCCCAAACAGTGCCGAAAAGGCCGATAAAGGGCGTGGTTGAACCGGTCGTAGCAAGGAAGGTGAGGTATTTCTCGAGGCGGTTTGCCTCCATCGTCTCAACCCGTTTCAGCGTATTCCTTATTTCATCGAGGCCCGCATCGTCGATGGAATACGCAGCCCTGAACAGGTTCGCAAGGGGGCTGACTGACAACCTCTTTGTGGACTGGTACAGGCTGTCCCACTTTTTGGTATTTAAAAAGGCCCTGCTGAATTCATCGGACTCTTTTTCGACTCTTGAAAAGAGCCTGAACTTGTAAAAGATGATTGCCCACGAGAAGACCGAAAAAAACAGCAGCACCATAAGGACAAACTTTACGACCGGTCCCGCCTTGAATATCAGTGTTAATATGGTGTCTCCGCTCATGATTTAAGTGAAGTTTAAAGCAAAGTCCCCAAAAAGTCAAAACGGGTTTTGCCGCTGTTTTTTGGGCAGATTTATAAGATTCATAAATACAATTATTGACTCGTTGACAAAAAACTTTCACTGTGGTAATTTTTCACGTCTTACTTTAATTCTTCAAATTCTATAATCACGGGATTAGGAGCTTTGAATGTTAGAACTCAATAAATGGTTTTTTGTCCAGCTTGCCAATTTTCTGCTGCTGCTGGTGCTTCTTAACATTATCCTGATAAAGCCTCTTCTCCGCCTCTTCGGAGAAAGGGACAAAGGCATCAACGGCGCTCTCAATTCCGCCAAATCAATGGACAAAGAAAAAAATGATTTAATGGGCCAGATTAACGCGAAACTGTCAGAAGGCAGGGCAAAGGCAAGGACGGTCTTTGAGGAATTGAGCAGGGAAGGCATGGAGACACAAAAACAGGCGCTTGCTTCAGCACAGGACAGCGCCGCAGATATGAACAGGAAGGCAAAGGAAGAGCTTGAGGCTGCAATGGAAAAGGCAAGGGCCTCGCTGAAATCGGATGTTGAAGCCTTTTCAAGACAGATTGTGGAAAAGCTGGTGAAAGCGTGAAAAAGATAAGGGTCAAGGGTCAAGGGTCAAGGGTCAAGGGTCGGAAGACCCGTTACTTGTCGCTTGTCACTGTCTTTTTGCTCGTCACTTGTCACTTGTCACTTGTCACTGTCTTCGCTTCCGAAGGCGGCGGTGAGCATGCTGCATTTACATGGAAAGACTGGCTGTGGCCGGTAATTAATTTCGCGATCCTCGTGTTTGTCCTTGTGCATTTTGGACGCAAACCCATGGCAGAGTACTTTAAGAAACGTACAGAGGTAATCGAGAAGTCCCTCAGGGAAGCAACCGAGGCAAAAGAGCTTGCACAAAAGGCGCTGGATGAAGTCAGGGCAAGGCTTGGAAATACGGGACGTGAAATTGATGATATTGTTGCATCGGCAAAAAAAGCCGGCGAGAAGGAAAAAGAAGCGATCGTTGCCGAGGGCGAGAGGATGAAAGAAAAGATCGTCGAGCAGGCAAAGGCCAATATTGATTTTGAGCTGCAAAAGGCAAAAGACAAAATAAAATCCGAGGCAGCAATGATGGCGCTTGAACTTGCAGAAAAACAGATCAGGGAAAAACTCGGACAAAAAGAACAGGAAGCTCTTGTAGATGATTATATA
>QZJG01000063.1 GCA_003599275.1 Nitrospiraceae bacterium
TGTAGAATATCTGCCATATCCTTCTGCAATATTGCTTGGTATTGATACTGCGCTCCTTCTTATTTGCGATATCAATCCATAGAGTTCTTCTTTCGGGAATAATCTTGTTATCGAATAAACTTCGGTTACCAATGCCATCGATTTCTGCCATACGATCAACTCTCTATAATTTTTCATTTCTTTGTGCCTCTGTGCCTTTGCCCCTTTCTTAATTATTTCCACACAAACGGCGGATATGTATCCATGTCGCCACGCAGATACCTCGCCATGAGCAACGCTTGAGTGTGAAAAAGCAAACCGATTGTGACCTTTTCTTTCAGAAACGGGTGCATTATCTCATCCTGTTTACGGGTCTGGTATGTAACCAGCACTGTCTTTCTTGTATCATCGTCCATCAACACAGCCCCCGACTCTTTCCTGTCAAATCCCTTGCCCTGCACCTGACAAAGATTTATCAATGAAAGAGTGAGGCGGTCTGCAAGGAACGGCCTGAATTCCTCCATCATATCCAGAGCCAGCCCATACCTGCCGGGACGGTCCCTGTGAAGGAAACCAACCGCCGGATCAAGCCCCACAGTTTCTAAAGCAGAGCGGATGTCGTGCATTACAATCGTATACAAAAACGACAAAAGGCAATTTACATTATCCAGAGGAGGACGGCGGTTGCGCTCACAAAATTTGAAATCATCTTTCTGTGCAGTAATCAGGTGATCAAATACTCCGAAATAAGTATTCGCCGACTCGCCTTCTATCCCTCGCAGGACTTCCATATCTGACTCCTTCTGCAATCCTCTCAAAGCGCTGTCGAATTTATTGACCGCCCTTGTGATTTCTCCGGTATCAACCTTCTCTGGATGATCACGCAGCGCACGTGAAAGCACGGTGCGGCAATTGGCGATCTTGCCGGTCAATACTGCTTTTGCAATTTCTACGGATGATTTGCAATCGTCGGCGCGGCGGTACTGCTCACGTCTGAGAAGGACATTGCCGGACACAGGTCCCTGCACCTTTGCGAGGAATCTGCCGTTCTCCGTGAGAAAGCTGATTGCCACTCCGTTCTCCGAGCAAAAGCCCATGAGAAACGGACTGCATGATACTTGTCCAAAACACACAATCCCGCCAAGTGTATGAACAGGCACACGCAAGCGGACTTCACTGTCCACTTTGACGACAACCGTTTCACCTTCTTTGAAAAGATATGACCCTTGTGTTGTGACAAATAAAGTGTTGAGATGTTTTTTCATTTTCCAAACCTCTTAACCACAGAGTACACAGAGAAAATGAATAATAAAAACTCCGCGTTCTCCGTGCTTAAAAATCTCTCTGTGTCCTCTGTGGCATCTTTTATCATTCCTCCACTATATTTAAAAGATATTTACTTGCCTTCCTGCTAACTTTCGGCAAACACAATTCAAGCAATGAACATTTTTTGCACTTTGCCGAATACTCAGCTTTTGGAGTAACGCCCGATGTAATAAGCTCATGCACCTTTCTTGCAGTATCCTCTGTCTCCATTCTTAAAGCAGTATTGAAAACGACATCCTCCCTGCGCCGGGTCTGGCCATAAAATAGAGCACCTTCGGGAATCTCGACATTCAGCATTTCTTCAAGGCATATAGCCTGAGCGCAAAGCTGAACCTTGTCACAGTCGTCAATCTTTGGCTTCCCGCGTTTGTATTCCACAGGAAAAGGCTGCCACGTTCCGTCGTCCTTTTTGTGAAACTCAACGACATCCGCCTTGCCTATGAGACCGAGTCTGAGCGAGCGCAGAGGAACGCTGTAGTCGATACGGACATTACCACGTGATTCGAACTTATTGCTGTCGGCCTTCTCATGCATTATGCGTCCCTCGGCGGTGAAGACGTTCTCAGTCCAGACTTGTTCGATGTGGATCAGGGCACACTGCCTCTCACAGAACACAATATGCTGCAAAGCTGAAAGCTGAATGAGATCATCTTCGGTATAGGTCTTATTAGTCATATAGGACTTATTCTTTATCGAGTGCGTGCTTTTGCACGCACTCGATAAAGCCTCTCTGTAAAGCCACCTTCTTTCAAAAAGTCTTTTTCCAGCGCTCTCAACTGCTGGTCCAGCAGGTAATTTGTCTGGTGGACCAGGCAGAGCATGGTGTTCACGGCAGTTTCAGGAGGCGAAGCCTCCACATAAGTCTTATAGGTCAAATAAGACCTATCTTTGCTGTGAGCCAGCCTGCGCACAGCTTGGGCTTGCTCATGGTCCTTGCCCCAAAGTTGTAGCCCCTTCTGCCGCAGAAAATCCTCATAATCAAGCAGCAACTCTTCAAGGCTTGCCCTCGCCACTCCAACGAGCTTCAACTCGGTCTTCTTGGAAGTGCCCGACGCCATACTGCCTTCGGCGATGTTCTGCTTGCCGCTGCGCGCCGCCTGCACCATCTGGTCATGAGTGCGCGATCGCTTATCGATAAAGCGGTCGCAAAACACTATTGTGGCGTCATAAACAATCTCCGACATTTTGTAAGACTGGAGATCACGGTAGCCGCCGTGCGGCGGGATGAGCTGTGGGTGGTCTTTTTGGTTGGTCATTGTATGTTGTCCCCTCTTTTTAAAGTTTAACCTCCAAAGTTACGCCCTGCGGCATATCAGCCTGAATTGGAATAGTAATTTCATACTCGCTGAAATCACGCACAGGATTAGCATTTGCTTTTGTTGTCACCATGTCAAATAGTTTATGCGCCGGAGCGCTGCCCAAGCTTGAGTCATGCTTGAATACAATAAGCTTGCGTGTTGCCATTTGTCCGCGTGCTGCTGAACGGTCATGCTCAAACATTTCAAGTAACGCTGTCCAGAACAGCTTCAAATCATCTTCGCTAAATCCTGTCTGCGCTGCAAAGGGAGAAGAAATAAATCCATGACAGCGATAGAGTCCATAGGGAATGGTGAATTTACGTCCCATAGTCCTGTTATCGCCTTGCTGTTTTTCCGCCTCTGCCTCAGTAGCAACCGCCATTCTGGTAATGCTGTGTTCAAGCGGGACAACCTGTCCAACGCTCCTGGCAAAAGTCAACTGGACAGGCCCGCGAACTTGACCACAATTTGGAGCCGATTTCAAGGAAAGTACTCCGCCAAATGTTCTGATGTCATAAAATGTTTGGCACATTTTTTCTCTGCCCTGCTCAACCTCTTCTCCTGTTGGTCTTCTCGTCTTAGCATTTTTTATTATGGCGCTAATCGCATCCTTAACCGCTTTGCTTGGCTTCGCTTCTTTCAACCAATCTTTAACTTCTTTCTTGTCGGTATCGGATGCAACGGTGAGATAATATTTTGCAGTATCTTCATCAGCATCAATGGACACTCCATTCGGCAAACCGTTTTCATCAAGCCATTCGTAAACCTCTTTCGAAATGGTTGCTTTTAATTCCTCTCCCAACTGAATCCCTAATTCCTTGAATGCTGCCACATGTGCCCGCCCAAGAACAGCCTTTTCTTTAACATAGATATCGAATGGTGCAACGCAGTTCTTTGCAAGCTGTACGTAATTCCTTACCTTGCGCTTGAGGCAGACATCGGTCACAAGTCCGTGTCCTGTTTCAGGGTCAACGCGCGGTAGGTTGCCTGCATCAGGGTCACCGTTGGGGTTACCGTCCTTTACGTCAAAGAGTAAAATAAAGTCATAGCGATTGTTGATTATGTTGCTCATGGTCAAAGCCTCCTTTAATAGGTTTTTATCAGTTATCTTTTTTCTTAAAGAAATCTTGTCTCTGGTGATAATACCCGACTGCGAACCTCCCCTGATCGTTCAATGAAAGATGAGTTGGGTAAGCATTATCAGCTGATATTTTATCTGTAATTTCTCCGATCAATTTCTCATAAAAGCTCTTATAGTTTTCGAGCTTTGCCAAATGATGATTCTTCAGTTTCATCAGGCGAGGGAAGGCTACTACTGGTATACTTGATGCCGCGCCGTAGAAACGATCACGGATTGTAGCGTTAATCTTACCTTCACCGCCCGCCGACTCAATTTGCACTTTCTCCAGTACAGCAAAAAGCCGTCCCAGCAAATAGCCAGGATTGGTATTGCTTGTGTCTAATGACATACTGACCTCCTTTAGATTTGAATTTCTGTATCTTGCTTCCCGATGCAATATCGCCTTGATAAGCGCAGCACGGGGATAACTCACATTCTGAATCGATTTTCCTGTCTTTGAGTCTTTCTTCGATTGCTCTGCCTTTGCCCTTGTTATGACGGCACTCAATAATGTTCGTGGATACGGGGTACCGGTAAGTATCGCCTTCATAAAATCACCTGCAAGATTGGGGGTCACATCATAATATTTTCCTCTAAAGTAGACCCGATTTGTCTTTTTCGGGTCTTTCGTTTCTACCGCTGTTGTTGCAAGTAATTCATTAAGCGGACAATGTGGCATTTCATAGTCCGCATGAACAATGCTCGTGTCTTCGAAGTACTGATAGATGTTATCGGCCACCTCACGGACTGACCCTGTATACCAGAACCTTACTGCAATTCGTGCTGCATTCGGCGCAAGCCCCAGAACAAAAAACTTTGTGTTCGGGTTGAGTTCAGGCTTTGCTCCTGTTTCAGTCGATCTGAACATCGCAATAAGTTCTTTATAATCCTGATCGGGATTGTCCTTCGGAGGCTCACCGAAAATATCGGCAAGGACGTTTTCAATACCATGCTTTTTCTCTGTCCAGAAAATAGTTGTAGCATCACCGACCTTGAGCCATTGCCGAGAACCTTCTCTCTGCATAGAATTAATAGCTGTAACATATGTCGAAGAAGCATACTTGCTGACAGGTGCATTTTCGCCATAGGTTTTACCGTAAGACCAATATGCAGAGTTATTGAATGAGACTAAATGTGATTCACCTTTGCCGGAACCCCGTAGTCCCTTGATAGGATTCTCAAGGCGTGTTAAGTTATCAATCTTTCCGGTAACTAAACATAAGCCTTTTTCAGAGGTAACAGTTTTATTTTTTTGGGCAATTGTCTCTTTCACCGTATCACGATTACAAATAAGCGTTTGTTCCCCGTCGAGTTTAAAGGCTAAAAATGGATCTTTAGTTTTGATCTCTTCCCACTCGGTATAAGCTTTGATACTCTCCTGATGGTGTTTGATAAAATCAACAACTGCTCTTACACCATCGTCAGCATCTTGATTCGGAAAATAATCGAGGATAGTTGATAAAAACATTTCCTTCTGTGCCTTCAATCTCTCAGGTCTTCCCTCTGTGCTTACCCCAAAGACATAGCTTGCTTTATCCCACAGTAGATTTGCCTTAACATTCACGGTTCTGCTTCCCTCAAATATTTTAGGGACTATATATGTTCTTGCCCTTAAACTTCTCCCTTCTCCTCTTCGGGTATTGTCGATCCCTAAGAGACTTCCGTCTTTTCTCAAAACAATTACAAAGGGAATCGCAACCCGCTTAAACCCCTCTGGCTCTAAATCTGGTACCTCATCCTGTATCATCCTGTCGTAATACTTTGACAACGCCTGCAATATCATGATCTCACCTCCTTTTCATCAATCATCATCCGTCCGTTGCTGAGACTTGCCCTGAAGAATGATGGTCGGCAATTATCGTTACAGAAATGCTGGTTCTTCTCGTCCGCAGTATTATTATGATATACGTCATAGAGCATCCAGCCCAAATCCTGACTGACAGGAATCGGCTCTGGGAGCGGCTTACCGTTTGTAAATATTTCAAACTCTGCCGCAAATTCACGGCATCCAAGATAAGGACGATGGAAACATTGCCCTTTTTCCGCACGTCGCAGAAACATCTCCTGGAATTTGACGATGTTGTCTTCTGCGCCTGCCTTGTCAGTCATTTCAATATACGAATGAATTGTATAAGCAACATCCCTCAAGAACAATCCTGCCCGTTGCTGCCGTGTTTTAGGATCGTCAACATAGATGCAACTGCTTCGAGGCGACATAACAGCACCCACCTCATTTCTCCGAACCGATTCCCATTTGATCGGTTGCAGCACATCAATTTGCGTCACCTTCCAGCGAATAGCTGGCTTCCAGAGTATCGCCTCAAGTACTCCGCGCGCGGCAGACGGCGTCATGACATCGTATGAAACGCGTTCGACCTTCATCTCCGGTCTTGTGAAACAAGCATTCCTTCCCCAGACCTTTAGGCGGAAGGGCAGGCTTTTGATAAGTGGATCACTCATCCTGATACCTCCTTTCTATATGGCTTTGTTATTTGAAAATCTCCCCTATCCCCTCTTTGCCAAAGAGGGGAAAAGAAACACACCCCTTAACCCCCTCTTTTTAGAGGGGACGGCTAACACATCAGATCGTCCGGTTCATAGATCATGGATTTATCAGCGCAGAAACCAAGATCATCGTGATACATTGCGCCGTATTCCTGAACAAATATCCCCGGGTGAACTTCCATAATAGCGCCTTCGTTACGAAGTTTCATGTGAACATATCTCGGCAAATTTACAACATATCTCTGTAGCTTCCTCATCAGCCACCGTTCGGGACCAAGTTTCTTTAACATCCCTATCAGTTGTTCGCCTTCCTCATAACAAACAATGACTGGCGCATATTGTTTATCATCAATCAACTTAAACTTCTGAGCGGCAGTATAAAAGCTAAACCGAAGTTCGCCATCAGGAGCAAGGTCTTTCAGGATACCGTATTTATCAAGATTTTCCCCTTGCAGCCAGTAGAGTGATTTGAAAAACTTCTCAAACATAGCCGGTAAAAGCAGGTCGTTTGTTTTATCGGACAGCATCATCATACTGGTATTTGCTGCTTGCCTTAGATAACCAACGGGAATTTTACTCGGAGGAGCAAAAACTACAACATTTCCTTTATCGAGAAGTCCTTCCCTGTTGCATCTTCCCGCAGCCTGCGCAATGGAATCAAGCCCGGCGAGAGCGCGATATACGACAGGAAAATCGAGATCAACGCCTGCCTCTACAAGCTGAGTGCTGATTACGCGCGTAGGCAGATTATCTTTGAGACGCAGTTTTATTTGTGAAATGACTTTTGACCTATGCGCTCCGCACATGAGGGCAGAGAGGTGAAATGTCCCTTCCGGCATTAGCTCATAAAGCGTCCGGCAATCGTCTCGCCTGTTGACGATACACAGGACAGATGAATGCTGAGCAAGTTCTTTTGCAAGGTCTTCCCATGACTGGGAAGTCTGAAGATTGTCAGGCACTTGGATTTCAACGCGCTTGAATGCCTTATGTAAAGCAACTGGATTTTCCATAATTTCAACCGTTGACCCCAACCCCTCAAAGTTGAAATCAAATGATTTGTGTTCGCCAAAGGCAGGCTGAGTAGCAGTGCTCAGGACAAAAGTCACACCATAATTTTTGTGCAGTTCTTTCATTGTATGAAGAATAGGATTGAGAAATTCGGGCGGGAGAAGCTGCACTTCATCCAGCACCACTACACTGTTTGCAATATTGTGGAGTTTACGGCAACGGCTTGAGCGATTGGCAAAAAGTGATTCAAAGAATTGAACCGACGTTGTCACGATAACCGGAGCGTCCCAGTTTTCACAGGCAAGCCTGCTTTTTGTTGTCTCGTTTCCTTCATCCGATACGTCAACATTGCTGTGATGCTCGACAACTGCATCTTTAAATATATCTCTGAATTGGTCGGCTGTCTGTTCAATAATACTCGTGTAGGGGATGACATAAATAATGCGCCTCTTACCGTGTTTGGGTTGTAAAGCATGATTAAGTGCAAATGCCATTGATGAAAGAGTCTTGCCGCCGCCTGTTGGGACTGTCAATGTAAAGATTGCGGGTTCATGCGATGATTTTGCAATACATTGCCTGAGTATATCGGCCCGCTGTTTGTTGACATCGGTATCAGCAGCCCCAGCCTGTTTCATCTCCATATAGGTTTCAAAAAGAGGCTGGAGTTCATTCAGTGAAGGGTAACCTTTGCGCGTCTTTGATTTATCCGGGTCAAGAAACGCCTCTGTGTCAAGAAAGTCAGCGTCAACAAGACAAGAATATAACATCCTGATCCAGAGCGCATGCCCTTCGCTTGTCATGAATTTTTGCCTAGGCAGAGATTGTTCTGTGATTTCCTGCGGGATGTTTGATGAGAGGGCTTTCTTGAGGAGGTCATCATTTTGAAGGCGGTGGATTAAACTCCTGTTGCCTGCTTCAGAGGTTTGCCAGTCAGCAAGTCCGGCATGGTGTCCCGCGATAAGGTAGCTGAATATTCTTCCCGGTATATTAAATTTCTCAACAGGATGAATTGCGCCTGCCGTTGAATGATCAACCCTGCCAGATTTTGTTTCAATATGAGCATCGACAGATGCAAGAAGCATCTTCTGGAAAGCCTCCGAATACTTCCCTAAGTCATGCCACAACCCCGCCAGATACCCCCATCCCCCCGATCCGAATTCATCTGCAAATGATCTTGCCAGCTCAGCCGTCCCCTTCAAATGCTCCTCAAGCCGATGCCATTCATCCGGCGGTTTGTCTTCCAAACTGTGCGCGTAATATTCTGTCATCTTTGACCTTACCGATCCTTTTGGTCCCTCACACTCCCCTTATCATTCTCCCGTCTTTTCCTGTTCGACTCTTTCTTGGCCGCAACCTTCCTGCCCCAGTATGCGCCTGAGCCTTTCTTGGCGCCGGAATGTTCGGTCTTCTTTACTTCATGTCCCATTGAAGATCCTCCAGCAGATGCCATTCATCAATCGGCTTTGCCAAAGAAGGGCATGCAATCAGCCGTCAGCTTTCAGACTCTCTTCCAAACCCGATCTTCTTTTTAGCTTTTGGCGAAGGCTCAATCATCTGTTTGATGGTATCAAAGACAACCTTAAACTGATAATCGTATTTCTTTTCCATTTCTTCTATCTTCTGTCTCAACTCCTTATGCGTTGTCAGCATCTCACGCAATTTTACAAATGCCCTCATTATCGCAATGTTTACCTTGACTGCCAGTTCGCTGTTGAGAACGCTCGAGAGCATTGCTATCCCCTGTTCGGTAAATGCATAAGGAGCAACTGTGGAATGTTTAAGTGTCTTGAACCGGTCACAATTTGTGACCAGTTCATTTCTCTCAGTTTTTGATAACTGAAACATGAAGTCTTCAGGAAAACGAGCAGGGTTCCTTTTGACAGCCTGATTCAGGGCCTTTGTTTCTACACCATAAAGTGCTGCAAGGTCCCTGTCCAGCATCACCTTTTTCCCTCTGATGAATAGTATTTTGCTTTCTACAATTTCCTGCGGAATGATCTCTAATGTCCCCATATTTTATCCCCTTATTTTTTATTACACGATGAATTATATACGTATCCAATAGGAAGCTACAAGACAATAATATCTCCAGCTTTTTTACTTCCCCGGATTCTCGATAAGTCGGGATCTAATAGCATAACCCCGCCAGATACCCCCATTCCCCTGGACCGAATGCATCCGCAAATGATTTTGCAAGTTCATAGGGCAATGCATGTGAGAACTTGAGCTTTTGAGGTGGTCGCAATTTGCGACCACCTCTGATTTTTCCTGCCTGGAAAATTGAAACACGAAATCTTCAGGAAAGCGGACACCTATTCTACTCCCCAATATTTCTTTTGCCAGGAGATATCTCATGCTGCAATCCCGCAATAAAAATATTGAAATGCGTCCGGAAACTCCTATGGCGGATGCGTTTTTTTATGAATGTTGACAAGGTGAATATTTGATGCTATAAGTTTTTTGAATTTGACACGATGATTGTTAAGATGATTGTTTTTTTAAAGTTGACAAGGTGATTGTTTGGTGATATAAGTTTTGTAAATTGAAAATCCGATTTTGAAATTCACATAAAATATTTTTCCCGAGAAAGCCAAACCCTTCGAGAGAAGGGGGCGGAAAGCGACGGGTCTTGGAAGTAAGCGAGACAGCCGGGCTGCCGAAGGACAAAACAATCAGGCAGCGCGGTTTTTCTATTTGGTGATATTTATTTTATTAATGATGCAGGACGGGCAATTGATTTTACGGGCGAAGATGCAACCGGTTTTCCGGATGATAAAGATCGGGACATTATGCTCCGGATAGTTTGCAGCAGGGGAAAGTCCCCCGTGCCCGGATTAACTTAATACTGCTTTTCAGCAGGCATTCATCCAGTTGTTTGATATGGGATGAATGTTTTTACAAGCGAGATGATGATCGGTTATGACTCATGTAACTGAAAGGGCGGAGCAGTGCCGACTCAACCTTGCCGGACATGATTCCGGTCAATTATGAGACCGCCGGCATCATCAGGGAGTTTTTAAAATGAAAGTGTTCAAGACCCAGATCCACATATTGCTGCTGCTCTCAATTTCCCTGATTATGTTTTCATGCGGAGGCAGCGGCCCTCAAAAAGGCAAACCTGCGGCAGGCTTGATAGTCACGTCCGATAAATTTGTCAGCGACAAAAATACGGCGGGGCCCGGCCAGGCAGGCGCTCGTATTCCTGGGACCGTCGGCAGAGAGGGACAGGCCGGTGTGCCGCATACTGACAACCCTGACGCCGGACTGATTGAAAGCGATTATGTTATCGGCCCGGAGGACCTTCTCGATATTGATGTTTTCCAGGTGGATGAATTGAAACGGACTGTCAGGGTCAGCTCCAGCGGCTACATAAATCTGCCCATAGCCGGGAAGATCAATGTCACCGGGCTTACTGTATCGCAGCTCGAAGAGGAGCTGGCGAGGAGGCTTGAAAGGTATCTCCAGGAGCCGACCGTCAGCATCTTTATAAGAGAGTACAGGAGTCAGAGGATAACGGTCCTCGGGGCGGTAAAGAACCCCCAGGTCTATAACGTGACACGCCAGAAGTTCCTGCTGGATATGCTCTCTTTGTCCGGAGGGACCACGGAAACCGCCGGGGACATTTGTTATATACAGCGTGGGAGTGAAACCATCGTAATAAACCTTAATGATCTGCTGCTCGAAGGCGATGTAAAACTGAATGTCCCGGTATTCTCCGGGGACATTATTCATGTTTCCAGGGGAGGGACCGTCTTTGTAAACGGCGCCGTGAACAGCCCCGGCTCATTCGGCATGCAGGGGACGGTCACTTTAACGCAGGCCATTGCCATGGCAAAGGGTCTTCAATATGAGGCGGAGAAAAGCCTGAGGATATACAGGGACACCGGGAAGGAAACAAGAGACATTATAGAAGTAGATTATGCTGCGGTTTTGGAGGAAAAGTCTTCCGATATTACCTTGAAGGACAAAGACGTCGTGATCGTTCCCAAAAACGGGGCCAGGACTTTCTTTAAGGGGTTTGTAGAGACATTAAAAGGCTTTATATCTTTCGGAAAGTCGCTATAAAGACGGGCTGCCGGGAAAATATAAAAAGAGGAGTCATTCAGGCATGAGCAATATTGAAAGCACTATCGAGAAGGCAACAAAGCTCCGTCAATTCATCTCTCCGGTGAAGGGGGAAACCCTGACTCCGGAAAACGTCAGGCTCTACATTGAAGACAAAGATAAAAGTCCTCATCTGAGAGACTACTTCGAAGTCATACTGAGAAGGAAGTGGATCGTGCTCGGATTTTTACTGACGGTAGTTATGACCGTTGCGCTCCTGTCCTTTCTGACGAAGCCTTTATATAAAGCAACAACCACCCTTCAGATTAAAAGTGAAAATACGAACATACTCACATTCAAGGACGTCTACCAGGGCGAGATGCCCGCAGAGGAATATTACGAGACCCAATACAACATACTGAAGAGCAGGAACCTGGCCAAAAGGGCTGTAACGAAGCTGCCGCCGGAGAAGGCGTCGGAAGCCGCTCCCGTTGAGGGTCCTTCAATGATGCAGGCCGTATTCGGGAGCATTTTCAATTTCGGGGAAAAGCCGGAAAACGGTAGAGAGGATGAAAGGGAAGCGGCGCAGATCAACTCCTTTATTAAAAGGATAGAGATCCAGCCCATAAAGAAATCGCAGCTCATAAATATCAGTTTTGTCTCGCGCGATCCGGCGTTTGCTTCGCTGGCCGCAAATACCCTGGCCGATGAGTACATCAATTTTTCTCTTGAGAGCAAGGTCGGCCCTACACTGGTAGCAAGGAAGAGGCTTGAGGAACAGGTAGAGGCAACAAGGTCCAGGCTCGAGGCCTCGGAGAGGCAGCTTAACGATTACATTGCCAGGGGGCAGATCGTTTTTTTAGGAAAGAAGGGAGACGATGAGAGTCTGCTGAACCAGAAACTGGCTGAGCTTTCCAGGGAGCTGGATACTGCGACGGCCAACAGGATTTCAAGGGAGGCCGTTTATCAGGAAGCCAAAAGATCAGGCACCAATTACAATTTCGTCCTCGAAAACCCGCTGATCCAGGCGCTCACTAAAGACTATATCGGGCTTGAGTCTCAATATTCCAGTTTGTTGAATGTGCACAAACCCGAATACCCCAAAATGCAGCGCCTCGAAAAACAGATGGAAGACCTCAAAAAAAGGATCGCCTTCGAGGAGCAGAAGATCATCAGCTCGCTGGATTCCGATTACAGGATAGCTTTAAAAAGGGAGGACGTTCTCTCCCGAGCGATCGAGGGGCTTCGCAGGGAAGTCCTCGGTTTTCAGCAGCAGATGGTGCAGTACCAGATATTAAAGAGAGAGGTCGATACCAACGGGGAGCTATATTCTTCCCTGCTCACAAGGCTCAAAGAGGTCGATGTGAGCACGACATTGTCCGAAAGTAACATCCAGATACTTGACAGGGCGGAGGTCCCCGGAAGCCCATTTAAGCCGCTGAAGGCGCAGAACATGGCGCTGTCTTTAATAGTAGGCCTTTTAGGAGGGGTCTTCTTTGCTTTCTTCGCGGAGTATTTCGACAATACCGTCAAGAACGCCGACGACATTGAAAAGAAATCGCGCCTGCCCGTCCTCGGCCTGGTCCCCATTTCGAAAACGGACCCGAAGGCGCTTACCGGCAGCGCCGGTCCAGGCGACGGTATGCCGTTCGTGGAGGCCTTCAGGACAATAGGCACTTATATACAATTTTCAAATACCGTAAAGCCGCCGAAGCAGATCCTCGTCACAAGTCCGCTGGCAAAGGATGGAAAGACGATGTTTGCGGTCAATGTGGCCCGTAGCCTTGTGAAGTCGTCACGCGGCAAAGGGATTGTCGTCGACGCCGATTTACGAAGAGCTACGATCCACAGCAGTTTTGATCTGGACAATTCCACGGGGCTTTCTTCCTACCTTTCCGGGGCCATCGGGTATGACGATCTGATAAAAAAGCTCCCGCACCTTGGGATAGATTGCATAACGTCCGGTCCGGTGCCCGCAAACCCTTCCGAGCTTTTCAACTCTTTGCGCATGAAGGAGCTTATCGACACCCTTTCGGGGGAATACGATTATGTAATAGTGGACTCGCCTCCGGTCCTGGGCATGTCCGACAGCCTGGTTTTGTCCGCATTCATCGAGGCGGTAATAGTTGTCGTCAGGGCTTCCAATACGCCTGCCGACGCCTTGGCCCAGACGGTCAAGCTCCTGAGGGGCGTGAACGCCAGGATACTCGGCGTGGTCCTTAACGGCCTTGACGTCGGGACGCGGTATGGATATCCGTATTATTATCAGCCCAACGGTCGTGACAAAGAAGGAAACGGCAGGACTGCAGGGCGATGAGGCAGGACATATTCGACAATGTAACGAAGGTGAAAAGTCCGGGGCCCGCGGCAGACGGGAAATATTCCAGGCTGATAGAGGCGTTAAGGTATTACGATATCATCAATGAAAAATCCAATGAGAAAGTGACGGTCAAGTTCAATGACGGCGGAATAATATTCATCGAAGTAGAAGATAAAAAAGTCTTTAAATAAGCCGGAGCACTTTAACACCCCGAAAGGGGACACTTAAAGCCCGACAGGAAAGGACCATTCCTGTCGGGTTTTATTTTGAGGAAAACATATTGCATATGAACAGGATTTCGAACAGCATATATCAATTTTTCAGAGACCTCATCATCAGGAACAGAAGTCTTGTCGTAATCATGGCGCATCTTGTCCAGACTGCGGTGGCAAATTATCTCGCGTTTATGATCAGGTTTGATTATGTAGTTTCATACGAACAACTGGGCATTATGCTGTCATATCTTCCCTTCCTTTTGCTGGTCCGCCTTGCCCTGTATCTCCGCGCGGGTCTTTATAAGGACATCTGGAGTTATTCAAGCATCAGCGATATGATGGCCATCGTGAAGTCCGTGATCGCAGGGAGCGTCATATTCTTCCTTCTCAACCGGTATCTTCTGGACAACGATTCATATCCCCAGTCCATATATGTGCTTGATTGCATGCTGCTGATAATCATGTCCGGCGGCAGCAGGCTTTTCATACGGGTTTTCAGGGAGTATCTGCATTCGCATCACCGGGGCAAAAAGATCCTTGTCATCGGCGCGGGCGATGCGGGCGAGAAGATCGTAAGAGACATAAATAATAACCCAAAAGCGTCTTATGAGCCGATAGGGTTCATCGATGACGACCCTTACAAAAAGGGGCTTATGATCCGGGGGGTGCCTATATTCGGGCCGGTAAGCCTGCTCCCCTATGTAATCGAGACAGGCAAGCCGGAGGAGATACTGGTCACAATTTCTTCAAACGACAGCATCAGAAAGGTTTACGAATTGTGCAAGCCTTATAACATACCGATCAAGAAGCTCCCGGGGCTCGACGATATTCTCGACGGCAATGTCGCGATAGCGACAAGATTGGGGCAATGCCTGATCGACGCGGGACTCGTGACTGAAGACAAGGTGCAGCAGGCCCTGGTCCTTCAGAAAAATGAAGGCGGCAGGCTGGGGTCCAAGCTTGTCAAGTTAGGGCATATCACGGAGGAAAGGCTCGGATCGTTTCTCAGCAGGCAATTCGGCATCTCGCATATGAAGCCGATTTCACTGGAAGACCTCCTGCAGAGGGAACCCGTCAGGACGGACATCAAGTCCGTAAGGAACTTCATAGAGAACAAATCGGTGCTGGTGACGGGCGCGGGGGGGTCGATAGGCTCGGAGCTTTGCAGGCAGATAATCAAGTACGGCCCGTCCAACCTCGTGCTGTTTGACCGTTATGAGAACAACCTGTTCAGGATAGACCTCGAATTGAGATGCGAAAAAGCAAAAAACAACGGGAAATCGAGAGACAACATTACGTCGGTAATCGGGGACATCATCGACGCCTCGACGCTGGAATACGTTTTTTCAAAATATAACCCGCAGATCGTTTTTCACGCAGCGGCGCACAAGCATGTTCCCATGATGGAGCACAATCCGGTCGAGGCCGTGAGGAACAATATCCTCGGGACCAATAACCTCCTCGATGTTACGGCAAGACACAACGGGGAGAATTTCGTGATGATCTCGACCGACAAGGCCGTAAACCCTACGAGCATCATGGGGGCCACGAAGCGGGTGGCGGAATTGCTGACCATTTCCAAGAACGCCTCTTCACTGACAAAATTCACGACCGTAAGGTTCGGGAATGTCCTTGGGAGCAACGGCAGCGTAGTCCCGATATTCAGGGAGCAGCTGAAAAACGGCGGGCCGCTTACTGTAACTCACCCGGAGATAAAGAGGTTCTTCATGCTTATCCCCGAGGCCGTCCAGCTCGTCCTGCTTGCAGCTTCATCGGGAAACGGGGGTGAGATATTTGTGCTCGATATGGGCAACCCGATAAAGATAGGGGACCTCGCGGAAAACATCATAAGGCTGTCGGGGTTCATTCCCCATAAGGAGATCAGGATACTGTATACGGGCCTGAGGCCGGGTGAAAAACTGTACGAGGAGCTTTTTGACCGGTCCGAAAAGATCATTCCGACCTTTCACGAAAAACTCAGGATAGCTGTCCCGGCCCCGCTCCCCGTCGGGGACCTTTCAGAGCACATTTCATCATTCGAAGACGTTGTGATGAATTATTCGGTCGAGGAGATCGTGCCCCTGATTGAAAAAATCGTGCCCGATTTCAGGCATGAGCAGAACATGAATATCGAGCAGATGGTCCATTGAGGACCTCAAGGGAAACGCAGAAATGCACTGGTTTGAGATTGCGATCGGGTTTATTTTTGGCGGGGTCATCGGGGTGATAGCCATGGCCGCTCTCGCGGTCTCGGGCAGGGAGGAAGAGAAGATGGACAAATACGCTTCATTAATCGACAGTGAGCTCAGTGCCGGCATCGCCGGGCAAGGCAAAGAAACGTCAGCGAGGAAGGAGACAGAATTACAATGAGGGTTTCGGATTTTCTGGTAATCGGCGGCGGAGTAGTCGGGATCAGCATAGCGAGAGAGCTGAAGAGGGAATTCAGCGACTTGGGCGTGACACTGATCGAGAAAGAGCCTGACTGTGGTCTGCATGCGAGCAGCCGCAACAGCGGTGTCCTGCACGCGGGGTTTTATTATTCACCCGACAGCATGAAGGCCCGGTTCACGCTTCAGGGCAACCGGATGCTTACAGAGTATGTCGAATCCCGCAATCTCGCGATCAACAGATGCGGGAAATTGGTAGTGGCAAAAGACGAGAGTGAACATGCGGCCCTCGATGAGCTCCTTGAAAGGGGCCGGGCCAACCGGGTTGAATTAAATGATATTACGGAGAAAGAGGCCAGGTCGATTGAGCCGAGGGTCAAGACCTTCGGACGCGCCCTCTTTTCGCCGTCCACTTCATCGGTAGATCCCTCAGAGGTGATGGGGGCCATGGAGTCGGACGCGGTAAAAGAAGGCGTAGAGATACACCGTGGAGTCAGCTTTATCAGTAAAGATTCAAGAGGGATACATACATCCTCAGGCATATACCGGACGGGATATGTCGTAAATGCCGCGGGCCTGTACGCGGACAAGATCGCCAAGTGCTTCGACTTTTCGGAAAACTACCGGATACTCCCTTTCAAGGGGCTTTATTTGTATTCCGATGAGCCCGAGGGCTCATTGCGCACAAACATTTATCCCGTGCCGGATTTGATGAACCCCTTTTTAGGAGTGCATTTCACTGTGACCGTAACAGGCCGGGTAAAGATCGGGCCTACGGCAATCCCCGCCTTCTGGAGGGAGCATTACGGCGGCTTAGAGAATTTCAGTTTTTCAGAGCTTCTGGAAATTTTTTTCAGGGAGATGGGCCTTATGGCCTCATCCGGTTTTGACTTCAGGCGGCTCGCCCTTGAGGAAATAAGAAAGTACTCGCGGATGTACATGGTGTTCCTGTCCTCCCTGCTGGCCGATGGAATAAAAAAGGACAATTACAAAAGGTGGGGAAGACCCGGCATACGCGCCCAATTGCTGGATATTAAAAAGAACAAACTGGAAATGGATTTTGTCGTCGAGGGCGACAATAAATCCATGCACATACTCAATGCCGTTTCACCGGCGTTTACCTGCTCGCTGCCCTTTGCGGAATATGTGTGCGGCGAGATCAAAAACAGACTGACCTGACGATGACAGTTAAGCCAGAATGCCTCATAAACACAATGATCGACGAAAAAGGAGGAAGTAAAAAATGAAAGTGGCCATCCTTGCGGGCGGCGTCGGCTCTCGCCTTGCCGAAGAGACCGCAATTAAACCGAAGCCCCTTGTGGAAATAGGGGGCAAACCCATCCTGTGGCATATCATGATGCATTATGCGCATTACGGCTTCAGGGATTTTGTCGTGGCGCTGGGATACAAGGGGGAGGAGATCAAAAAGTATATGGTCGATTACTGCAAGCTCAACAGCGACCTTTCCGTGAATTTGGGAAACGGTGAAGTAAAACTCCATAATGGTCATACAAATAATGACTGGCAGGTCGAATTGATAGATACCGGCAAGGAGACACTCACGGGCGGGCGCATCAAGAGGCTGGCCCCATATATAGGGAAGGAGACGTTTATGCTGACGTGGGGAGACGGCGTTTCCGACGTGGATTTGCACGGGCTGATTGAATTCCACCGGTCTCACGGCAGGCTTGCCACCATGACGGCGGTCAGGCCGACCGCGCGTTTCGGGCATCTCGCGATGGACGGGGACCGGATAGTGGAGTTCTCCGAAAAACCCCAGACAAAGGAGGGATGGATCAACGGAGCGTTCTTTGTGCTGGAGCCGGAAGTGTTTGATTACATCGAGGGCGACCAGACGCAGTGGGAACACGCGCCATTGGAGAATCTTGCAAAAGACGGCCAGCTTATGGCTTACAAACATACATCATTCTGGCAGTGTATGGATACGCTGCGCGACAAGAAACTGCTTGAAAAACTATGGGAGGGCGGCAACGCCCCCTGGAAAATCTGGAGGTAAATTATGAAAGTACTGCTTACCGGAGACACGGGCTACATCGGGACGATACTGTGTCCCATTCTGCAAAGGCACGGTCACGAGGTCACAGGGCTCGACACCGATCTTTACGAGAAGTGCACATTCACAGGGTCAGTCCATGATATCAAAAACCTGAAGAAGGACGTTCGCGATGTAGAGCTGCGCGATGTGGAAGGGTTTGACGCCGTCATTCATCTTGCCGGCCTGTCCAACGACCCCCTCGGTGATTACCGTGCGGAGCTTACCGAGGAGATAAATGAAAAGGCCTCTATCAGGCTGGCCGTGGTCGCAAAAAAGGCCGGGGTAAAACGCTTTCTGTTCGCCTCCTCGTGCAGCAATTACGGCGCGGCAGGCGCCGATTTCCTGTCAGAGGAGGCCCAGCTCAATCCCGTGACGCCGTATGGAATATCAAAGGTGCGCGTCGAGGCGGCCCTGAAGCGTATGGCAGACGAGAATTTCAGTCCTACCTACCTGCGGGCATCGACCGCTTACGGAATGTCGCCCCGCATACGGTTTGATCTCGTTACCAACAATCTCACCGCGTGGGCGTTTACAACGGGCCGGGTATATCTGAAGAGCGACGGCTCGCCCTGGCGGCCCATTGTGCATGTAGAGGACATAGCACGGGCATACATTGCAGTGCTCCATGCGCCGCGCGAGCTTGTTCACAACGAGTCGTTCAATGTCGGCTCCACGACGGAAAACTATCAGATGCGGGAAATTGCCCAAATGGTCAAAGAAGTTGTGCCCGGCTGCGAGATCGAATTCGCTCCCGACGCCGGACCCGACAAGCGCTGTTACCGCGTGGACTGCGGCAAGATCGCCCTGAAGCTGCATGATTTTAAACCGCAGTGGACGGCCCGGAGGGGGATAGAGCAATTATATGATGAATACAAAAAAGTCGGCCTCACCCTCGAAGAGTTCGAAGGCGAGAAATACAAGAGGATTGCGCACGTGAAACATCTTATCACCGAAGGGCTGTTAGATGAAAATCTGCGCTGGAAAAACGGGAAAAACAACGGGAAGGGAGAGAAGAAATGAAAAGACAGGATTACAGATGCCGCTCCTGCGGGAGCTCAGGGCTTGAAGTGTTTCTTGATCTTGGCGAGACCCCTCTTGCGGACCGCTTTGTTACATCCGCCCGGCTTGATCAGCCGGAACCGGTGTTTCCCCTCGAAGTGGCGTTCTGCCACGACTGCGGGCTGACGCAGATATTAGAGACGGTATCGCCGGAGCTGTTGTTCTGCGATGACTATCCATATTATTCCTCTTTCCTGCCGGAGCTGCTGAGACACTCGAGGGAGAATGTACTCAATCTGATAAGGACGCGGAAGCTCAACGCAAAGAGTTTTGTGGTGGAGCTTGCGAGCAACGACGGCTATCTCCTGAAAAATTATGTGGAGAACAATGTCCCCTGTCTCGGCATCGATCCGGCGGAAGGCCCGGCAAAGGCCGCTGAAGCGGCCGGTGTCCCAACCCTGTGCGCATTTTTCGGCGAAGAGATGGCGCGCGATCTGCGCAAAGAACGGGGAGGCGCCGACGTCATCCATATGAACAATGTTCTGGCCCACGTCGCCGATACCAACGGTTTTGTTGCAGGTGTGAGGAGTCTTCTTGCTGACGACGGGGTGGCGGTCATAGAGGTGCCTTACGTAAAAGACCTGATCGACCACTGCGAGTTTGATACCATATACCATGAGCACCTCTGCTATTTTTCGGTGACGGCCCTTGACAGGTTGTTCAGGAGGCATTCTCTTTATCTCAACGAGGTGAAACATGTGCCCATACACGGCGGCTCGCTGCGTCTTTATGTGCAGCGACGGGAGGCGGTCGGAGAATCAGTCCGTTCTTTCCTTGCCGAGGAGGCAAAGGCAGGGGTCGACAAGTTCGGTTACTATGCCGATTTCGGCAACCGGGTAAATGGAATAAAGGGGTCCCTGTTAGGGATGCTGTCGGCATTGAAGACGGAGGGCAGGAGGATCGCGGCATACGGGGCCGCTGCCAAGGGCGGCACGCTTATCAACTACGTGGGTATCGGCAGGGAGTTCATTGATTTTGTCGTAGACCGGAACACCCACAAACACGGCAAGTTTATGCCCGGGAAACATCTGCCGATTTACGCAACTGAAAACCTTTTAAAGGAGATGCCTGATTATGTGCTGCTTCTGGCCTGGAATTTCGCGGGCGAGATAATGAAGCAGCAGAGAGCATACAGGGCCGCCGGCGGCAGGTTTATTGTCCCCATACCGCAGCCGGAGATAGTTTAGCCGGGTTTATGAATAATGTGGGTTAGGAGGATGCTGATTTTATGGCTTCTGCAAAGAAAAAAATCCTGATTGTCGACGAAGAAGGCTTCTCAAGGGTCTGTTCCGCCATTCTCAACAGCGAGGGCTATCAGACCAGCACGGCCCTTTCAGCGGAAAAGGCTGAAACGAACGGTTTGACCGACGACGTATCGCTGATTGTATCGAGTTATCCTTATGCCGTGTCTTTTCTGAAATCCAGGGAAGCAAGAAACATCCCGACGATAGTGCTTTCCGATGAAGTGAATAATGATTTGATAGACCTGATGAAGGGCATCAACCGGTCGGTCTGTCTTGTCAAGCCCCTCGATTTCGAGAGGTTCAAATATCTGGTCCGCGGAATTATCGACGGCAGGCTTAAACTTACGGGACGGAACATAATTGCGTAAGCACAAAAGAAAAGGTATGACGTAATTGCCATTAAGAATATGACATGGAGGAAAATATAATGGGTGGAGATCATGTCTGCAACAGTTGCGGCGCCGGGGGGATGGAGATTTTTCATGAGCAGAGGAACGTCCCGGTGCACAGTGTTCTGCTTATGCCGCTCCGTGAAGAGGCCGTGAATTATCCGAAGGGGGACATAGCGTTAGGCTTCTGCAGGGACTGCGGGTTCATATCAAATGTCATGTTCGACCCCCGCAAGCATGAATATTCTTCAAGGTACGAGGAGACCCAGGGGTTTTCATCCACGTTCACGGCCTTTCACAGGAAACTGGCCGGCCACCTGATCGACAGATACAATTTACGCGGCAAGTATGTTGTAGAGATCGGCTGCGGAAAGGGTGAATTCCTCAACCTGCTGTGCGAACTCGGCGGCAACAGGGGCGTGGGGTTTGATCCCGCTTACGTAAGCGACCGCGATCACGGCGGGACAAACGGCAGGACGACGTTCATAAATGATTTTTACTCGGAGAAATACTCCGGCTACAAGGGTGATTTCATAGTCTGCAAAATGACGCTGGAGCATATTCATGAGACGTCCGATTTTATAAACACCGTGAGGAGGTCGGCAGGAGAGGACCCCGCAACGGTGGTCTTTTTTCAGGTCCCGGACGTGACCCGCGTTCTGCACGACTGCGCCTTTGAGGACATCTACTATGAGCATTGTTCGTATTTCAGTCCCGGCTCTCTTGCGCGCCTTTTCCGGAAGTGCGGTTTTGATGTTGTTGACCTCTATAAGGACTATGATGACCAATATCTTATGATCGAGGCGCGGCCGCACAGCGGGAATGCGGACAATATGCTTCTTTCAGAAAATGACATGGAGATATTGAAGCGCGGCGTGGCGCATTTTGCCGGAAAGCACTTGCAGAAGACGGTGACATGGAACCGGACCCTGGATGAATTCAGGAGAAACGGCAGGAAAGTTGTACTCTGGGGGTCGGGGTCAAAAGGGGTCGCCTTCCTGACGTCGCTTGGAGTTACCGATGCAGTCGAGTACGTGGTAGATATCAATCCCTACAGGCAGGGGTTTTATATGGCAGGCACCGGGCAGGAGATTGTCGCACCGGAGTTTTTAAAGGAATACAGACCTGATTCGGTCATCGTTATGAACTCAATCTATCGCGATGAAATAAGCAGGATGCTGCAGGGCATGGGCCTGACTGCAAATCTTATAGCATTATGAACGGACAAAACCCACGCGTAAGCATCGGCTTGCCGGTATATAACGGGGAGAAATTTCTTGGGGCGGCCATAGACTCGGTCCTGTCCCAGACCTTTGTCGACTTTGAGCTTATCATCTCCGATAATGCCTCAACGGACTCTACCGGGGACATTTGCCGCGCATACGCAGCAAGGGACGCGCGGGTCAGGTATTTCCGCAATGAGACGAACCTCGGCGCCACCAAAAATTTCAACCGTGTATTTGAGCTCTCATCTGGAGAGTATTTCAAGTGGTGTGCCGCCGATGATGTATGTGCAGTTGATTTTCTCGAAAAATGCGTTGAGGCGTTAGACCGGGACCCCTCGGTGGTCCTGTGTTATTCAAAGACGAGGGGAATAGATGAATACGGCAGGGACCAGGGGGACCTGGATTTTGATCTCGATATCGGTTCGCGCAATCCGCACAGGCGGTTTCATGACCTCGTCTGCGTCAGCCATCCGTGTTTCGCTGTCTTCGGCGTGGTCCGCGCCGGCATCCTGCGGGAGACGATGCTTATAGGAAATTATGTATCATCCGACAGGGTGTTGCTGGCGCAGCTCTCCCTTTACGGGAGGTTTTACGAAGTCCCGGAATATCTTTTCTTTCGCAGGAACCATCCGGAAACCTCACAGCGGCTGTTCCCTTCTTACTATGCCCGAGCAGAATGGTTTGATCCAGGGAAAAAAGGGGCCATTGTGTTTCCGGCCTGGAAAGTATTTATGGAATATTTCAGGTCCATCAGGGGCGCGCCTTTAAACCGGCGCGAACAGGCGCGCTGCTATATGCAAATAGTCAGGTGGATCACGATCAGGAAGAACTGGAGCACGATGTTACTTGATTTAATGATGGGGACGGGCAAATTCATGCAGCGTATTGGGAGGGTATGATGTTTAGCAGGTTTGCAAAACCAGTCATATTTATCGACGTGTTGCTGGTCTGTCTGTTTGTTGCTCTTTTGCCGTGCGGTTTGTGTGAAGACAGCGCTGTAGCATTGGCCTGGGACCCTCCAACCACTAACTCGGACGGCTCTCCTCTGACGGACCTTGCAGGTTACAAGGTGTATATAGGCGCCGGACCCGGGGAATATTTTCAGGACATAGATGTAGGAGATATAACAAGTTACACGGTAAGCGGTCTTGCAGTGCCCTATTATTTCGCGGTCACCGCATACGATACATCGGGGAATGAAAGCGGATACTCCGATGAGGTAAGCACAGTTGTTGCCGTTCCGGCATCCGACGATTTCAATTCAGGGGTACTGGATGAGGACTTGTGGAGCTTCGTCAATCCGCGTGGAGACGCCTCGGTCACGATGACAGGGAGCCAGGCAGCCATATCGGTGCCTGCAGGGGTGTCGCACGATGTTTGGTACGGCGGCAATTATGCCCCGCGCATAATGCAGGCCGTAAGCAACGTGGATTTCGAGATCGAGGTAAAGTTCGATTCGGGCGTAAGCAGG
>QZJG01000037.1 GCA_003599275.1 Nitrospiraceae bacterium
AAAATACGGGAGGTAGTCAATCGCCCGTCCGATTAAGGTGAGGCCGAATGTTATCTCGTTTTTCGGAGTATAACCCCGTCTTTTCTCCGGAGGCGGTTCAATGATAAATGGATGCGGGGCTGATTTATATTTCCTCATCATCTTCGTATCAGAAGGAGGAGGGGTCTCAAAGACGTAGGAATAAACGCACTTCTCTTTCAGTATGCAGTCGCCGCAATCATTTTTCTTCAGGGCGCAGACAACTTTCCTGAATGCATTGCCGAATCCGCCTCTTAAGGTGGAGCCTTTATATGAAGGGAGGATTATAGGCTCTTTGGGTATTAACCGGAATTCAAACTTCTTAAACGGAACGTCTATATTCACTTCAGCCCCTTTTTCCCCGGCAGCAAATATTGTGTTAAGTTAAGAAAATCAAAGGAAAGCGCATTTAAAATATCTGTAAACCCATTGACTTGTCAAGGGAAATTTGCGCGCCATTGATATGGCCGCCTTGTTTCTTTAAACCCTTATCCGGTATTCTGTAGGTATGTCAAATGAAGTACCTTTCAGTATCATATCCGTGACCGGAGCCCACAGCGGGGTGGGGAAGACAACGCTCTGTTCGATTCTCTTAGGGAACTTGAAAGGTTTCGGTGCGATCAAGTTCACAAAAACACCGATGTATACCACGGTCATCGATGACCCTGAGGTCATCAGACAGGAAGGCAAGGACACAGCGGTCATCCTTGAATCGGGCGCAGAAAGGGTGGTCTGGATCCAGAGCCCGAGGAGCGGCCTCGAGGAGGCCCTCGATATCGCGATGGGCCGGATGACGGGCCTCAAAGGGGTCGTGGTTGAAGGGAACAGTCCGGCGGATTTTATCAACCCCCATCTCGTCATATTCGTCATTGGCGGGGAGGGGGAGATCAAACCTTCGGCAGTGAAGATGGGGCAAAGGGCCGATGCCATAGTTGTCAATTCCGGAGACAGCATTAAAACACCGTCTCTTCCGGTCCCGCTCAGTCAGAAACACGCCCCGGTTTTCCGGATCGATTTGAAAAATAAAAAGGGAGAAATTGACAAATTAATCTCCTTTGTCAAAAAATACATACAGCCTGATTAAGGCGTATATTAAATTCTTGATAATAAAGGGCCCCGATTTTGCAGATTGAAACAAATGTCCTCCTGTTTGAATTAGCGCTTACTTTTTATTTCATTGCAACCGTTTCAGGTCTCATTGAAATCTTCAGGGGTAAAAAAGGCGAGTCAAAGGTCGCGCTTTATCTTGCGATAACCGGCTTTGTCTTTCACACCGCAAACATTGCGGTCAGATATATCGAGAGCGGGCATATCCCCGTGACTACCATGCATGAGGCGGCCTCTTTTTTCTCCTGGAGCGTTCTGGTGCTGTTCTTCTTCCATGAATTCAGGTACAAGCTCGGCCTCCTCAGCTCCTTCATAATGCCTATCGTCTTCCTTCTCATGTTTTCATCCGCGATCTTCCCGAGGGAGGTTAAGGCGTTGGGCCCGGCGCTCCGGAGCTACTGGTTCGGCATTCATGTGGTCCTCGCATTCCTTGGCGACGCGGCCTTTGCTATGGCCGGCGGCATAGGCGTCATGTATCTTCTTCAGGAGAGAAATGTGAAATCAAAGCACCTGGGCGGGCTCTTCCGGAAACTGCCGAGCCTTCAGACCCTTGACGAGATCAATTACCATCTCATAACGCTCGGGTTCCCGCTTTTGACCCTCGCCATGATAACAGGGGTCATCTGGGCCAACGCCGCGTGGGGGACTTACTGGCGATGGGACCCCAAGGAAGTATGGTCGCTGATAACATGGCTTATTTATGCATTGGTGCTTCATCTGAGGCTTTCGGCAGGGTGGCGCGGAAGGAAGGCCGCCATCCTTTCAATCGCGGGCTTTGCCGTAATCATATTCGCATTTTTCGGCGTCACGCTAATTCTTAAAGGACGTCACGTCTTTATGTAAAAGCGTTCCCGGGACCCGTATTTGAAATGAACATATTAGTTATCGGTCTTAATCATAAAACAGCGCCGATCGAGGTGAGAGAAAAGATCGCCTTTGATGGTCCGAAGCTCGAAGAGGCGATAAGCATTCTGAAAAAATCGCAGGTGGTCAGGGAAAACATTATCCTGTCTACATGCAACAGGGTGGAAATCTACGCAGGCGTCAGCGACGTGGATTCGGGCGTCGAAAGCATAAAAGGGTTTCTCTCAGACTTTCATAAGGTAGCGAGGGACCTTCTGGACAAATCACTGTACATACACAGGGAATCAGAGGCCATAAGGCATATGTACAGGGTCGCGTCGAGCCTTGACTCGATGGTGGTCGGGGAGCCGCAGATACTCGGACAGTTGAAGGACGCCTATGAAGCGGCGCTCAAGCACAGGGGCACAGGAATAATACTCAATAAATTAATGAGGAAATCCGTCTCCGTAGCAAAACGCATCAGGACGGAGACAAAGATCGCTGAAAGCGCGGTCAGTATCAGTTTTGCGGCCGTCGAGCTGGCCAGGAAGATATTCGAGGACCTCTCCACAAAATCCTTTATGCTCATAGGCGCGGGCGAGATGGCCGAGCTTGCGGCCCGGCATCTGATAAACAACGGCGTCAGGAATGTTCTGGTCACTAACCGGACACAGGCAAGGGCGGAGGAGCTGGCCCATGAGTTTCACGGCAGGGTGGTGCCGTTTGAGTCCTTTGTCAATGAACTGTTGCATACGGACATTGTTATTTGCTCGACCGGCGCACCCCATTATATATTGATGAAAGACCAGGTGCACAAAACCATGAAAGAGCGGAAGCAGAAACCCGTGTTCATAATCGACATCTCGGTCCCGAGGAATATCGACCCGCAGATAAATGACCTCGATAACGTCTATCTGTACGATGTGGACAGCCTTCAGGGGATTGTCGAAACGAATGTGAAGGAACGCGCAAAGGAAGCGCAAAAGGCAGAGAAGATCGTTGATGAGGAGATTGAGTCTTTCGTTAAATGGAATGCCTCTCTGGCGGCGACCCCCACCATAGTGGCGCTGAGGGACAAGGCAGAGGCAATCAGAAAAGAAGAGCTCGAAAAGGCCTTCAGAAAACTCGGCCCCCTTGAAGAAGAGAAAATTAAAACTATAGAATATCTGACCGCTTCCATTGTCAACAAGCTCATACACCCTCCCACGGCGGCGTTAAAGTCCGCCGGCGAAGACAAAGAAGCAATGCTGGATATTGTCCGGAAATTATTTAATTTAGAGGCAGAGAGAAAAAATGAAGACAAAACGTAAAGTGATCATCGCAACACGTGGAAGCAAGCTCGCGCTCTGGCAGGCAGAGTGGGTAAAGGCCCGGATCGAGAAGGGCCATCCCGACATCGAAGTCGAACTCAAAAAAATAAAGACGACGGGGGACATGATCCTCGACGTCCCGCTCGCAAAGGTAGGCGGCAAGGGACTTTTCGTAAAGGAAATCGAAGACGCGCTGCTTAAACACAGGGCGGACCTCGCAGTTCACAGCATGAAAGACGTACCGACCGACCTGCCGGAGGGGCTGCATTTAGCGGCCATATGCAAGAGGGAGGACCCGAGGGATGCGCTGATTACACAAATCCAGAATTCAAAATTCAAAATTCAAAATTTCAAAAGCCTGCCGAAGGGCGCGCATGTCGGCACGAGCAGTCTCAGGAGGATATGCCAGCTCCTGAATAAGAGGCCCGACCTGAAGATTACGCAGCTCAGGGGAAATCTCGACACCCGCATCAGGAAGCTCGATGAAGGGCAGTTCGATGCGATAATCCTTGCCGCTGCAGGCGTCAAGAGGCTCGGCCTGCAAAAAAGGATTACTGAAATTCTCGAACCGGAGACCAGCCTCCCCGCCATCGGCCAGGGTGCTGTCGGCATAGAGTGCAGGGTCGATGATGCATTCATGAACAGGCTTCTGAAAAAATTAGACCACAAAGCTACGTCCGTTTGCGTAAAGGCTGAACGCGCCTGTCTGAAAAAACTCGAAGGAGGATGCCAGGTCCCTATCGGCGCTTTCGCCCGGTTAGCAGAAGATAAATTATTGATCAGAGGGCTTGTCGGAAGTCTGGACGGCAAGACCCTTATTAAAGCCTCTAAACGGGGCAGACCGGAGGACGCGGAAGTCCTCGGGACAAAGCTCGCGGAGGCCCTTCTGGCCGGAGGCGCAGCAAAGATACTTGCCGAAGTATACGGCGGCTGAAGGCTTGCCCTTTCGCCGGCCCATGGGATATATTATCTTATGCTAAAAATACTGCATACCAACAAACTCTTCACTTTCGTCATACTGACCGCGGTGACAGCGATGATAATAGTCACATTCATATTCTGGGGCATAGGCCCCAAGGACAGGGACCCGTCGGCGGTTGTGGCACAGGTCGGTGATAAAAAAATATCCATCGACGAGTACTGGCGTGCATACGATAATGAATACAAAAGAATAAGGGAGACCGTCCCCAATGAAGAAGAGATGAAAAAACTCAACCTTCAGGACAGGGTGCTCAATTCAATGATCGACAGAAACGTCCTCCTTTTTGCAGCAGATAATGCAGGAATAAAAGTGACCGAAGAGGAGCTGCAGGAGGCCATTGTCAAGATGCCTTATTTTCAGAGGAACGGGGTATTCGACGAGACGGTCTATGCGAGGGCATTGAAACTGAGCCGCCTGACCCCGCAGGCCTTTGAGGCCGGTTTGAAGAGCGACCTCATCCTCAATAAAATGACCCGGCTCATAGCAGAGACCTCGGAGCTGACCCCTGAGGAGATGAAGCTCCTCGATACTCTCGGCGGAGGTAACCTTGAGCAGATACAGCAGTTGTTAGAGATCTTCCGCTCAAATAAAAGCAGCATCGCGATAACGGCGTATGTCGAGAGCCTCAAGCGCGGGATGAAGATATCTGTAAATAAAGACGTCCTTTCCTGACCTCTGCCACCGACCTCAGTGACCTTTTGAATCACATCCCGTATTCACAGAATTTCCCGGACCGGTTGTCCGTCGGCATGAGGCAATTCAACGCCTAACAATCCGGTAAAGGTAGGTGCAAAATCCATTATGGAAACCGTCCTTTCGAGTCGCCCTCTTTTGATATTCGGACCTGATGCAACAAATAAACCTTCCGGTCTGTGGTCGCCGGAACGGCAATAGGTATTTACTCCCTCGATTATTCCTGTCTTTTCAGAAAATATCCGCATCTTCCCGCCATTGGGATTCCCCGGACCTTCACTCCCCGGTGCTATTTCGTCATTCCACTCTATTAAAAGGTCCGGCAAATGATCGAGGTATTCTCCCCGGTATAAAGCGGCTGTCTTCATTACCCCATTTATCAGCGGCCTGCCGGAACCGCAGTCAACGAGCTTCATCAGATCATCCGTCAATCTGTCGCTGAACCGGTCCATATCGGGCCCGGGTTTGATATTACCGTCCGGTTCCCTGCCGCATAAATTCACGCGGAGGCCGCTGACAGGGCTTCCGTTGAACATGATGAAACAATCACCGCCTGCCGGGTCCGTCTTTGGAATTATGGGAGAGCGCAGGGCGTATTGGTTATAAATAAAATTACGGACGGGAAGTAAAACAGGTTTAAGATTTACGGACGTATTCTTCCAGCCCCGTCTGAGGAAGGCGAAAAATTTGCCGTAGTCATCCGGCGAATTCTCCACGGGCCATGGTGCGGCCGCTTTCAGCCGCGTGAGGATCTCCGGAAGTAATGATTGGGCGCCATAGTAGCGGGCCATGCGATGGCTCGCCAGGAAAAAGACAATCGTATCACTGTCAACGTGGTCCAGTATTTTCCCTATGGCCGTGTCTATCGCTTTATAAACTTCGAGTATGGGATCGCCGGTCAGTGCAGTTGTCTTCGGGTCATAGTCGGGATGTTCAGGGTCATGGAGATGCCAGCATTGATGCCCTGCGCAGTGGGCCTCGGTAAACACCTGCGCAAAGAAGTCCCACTTGTCACTCTTCAGATAATGAATGGTGAGCTCGGTCTTTTGTCGCACACTTTTTATCAGCAAGTCCCTGAAGGCGCAAAAATCCTGCGGCGTCCTCCCGATGGAGTCACAGGACGTCTTTAGCGGATAACGGCCAAAGCGGGCCCATACATCCGGTTTCAATTGCGGCGGCCAGGTGGAAAATCCGGAATTGGCATCATGGGAGCCCCACTCGACCATCTGGATCCCGTTCAAATTTTTTGTCGTGTATGTAAGAGGGACATCAAGAACGGCCACTTTTTTCCCGGCCCTGCCGAGGAAATTCCAGAAGGGCTCATTCCTGATAAAATCTCGCGGACCGCAGCGTGAAAACTCATATGTCCCCGGCTTCAGGCGGACCAAACTATGAAAGCCGTGGCGTGCCGGTGTTACGCCGGTATAAAACGACGGCCAGGTCGCTCCGACAAAAAATCCCTTCAGGCTCATCGTATTGCCGGTCAGTCCCCTGTCGAGCAGAGACCTTAAATTGGGTAAAATACCGTTGGCGGCCCAGTCCCGGACCAGGAACTTGTCACCTGCATCGATTGCTAAAAAAAGGACTTTGGCAGGCATATCATTTGTCCTGTAACGTTTCAGCAATTTCCCGCGTGACGGCTGAGGAATATTTCCGGAAGAAGGCAAGCCCTTTTTTACGAAAATCTTTGATATAAAAAAGATGTCTCCATCCCGACCTGCATCTTACCGTTTTGATGTGAGACGACAGGGCCGAAGGGAAATTGCATCCCCTCAGATATAATTTCGAGGCTTCATTGTTCGCGTCGGCAAGACGGATTTCAAAGTTGACCCGCACATCCCGGGGCAAATCCAGCTCCAATATCCTCTCGATTGCGCGCGGCTGGCCGAATACGGCCTGTTTCGATCTGTAAATTGAAAAATCGTGGTCCAGAAAATGGACTACAGAGGGATTATTTATAAAAAGGATTTTCCTTTTTTCAAGGGAAATGCGCATGGCGAGGTAGGTCCATTCGAGATATTGCGGCATGTCCCCGAAAAATTCCCGGGACATTGTTGCGGTGCGGAATAGCCCGGAGCCTGTCAGCATCCAGTTCTTCTCCTGGAGTTTTCTCAGGGGATCAACCAGTATCCCGGAAAAATCGGTTATGTTGACAGTCTCAATCCACCGGTTGCTGATAATACCGTTAGTAACGACAACATCGATTTCGGGACCGCTCTGCATGCCCCCTAAACGCGTGCTCATCGCATGAGGCAGGAGCAGGTCGTCGTCATCCAGGATTGAAAAGAAGGGCGTATCGACCATGTCTCTTCCAGCCTTCATGGCCATAGGCTGGCTCGCCTGTTCGAGCCGGGCGTACCGTATGTCTCTCCTTTGCCTGAGGTGGTCCAGCAATCCTGCATCGCCGTGTCCGCCGTTAGCTATAACGATCGGAATGGCCTGCACGCCCTGCTGGGAGAGCGCACTTTCTATCGCCCTCAGGAGATATTTTGAGCGCTCCGCCGTTGCCAGTGTGGGTATTATTATTGAAACAACCCGGTCTGCTGTCATTGATTTGTGTTTATGCGCATTCTCACGTAGTAATAAGACCCTGTTAATAAGAATACATCCAGCTGCATCTCTTGCACCCTGCAAACTGTTTCTGCTTCAGCAATATTTTCCTGAATTCACGCGCCCTCTTGTTGTTCCATATATCGTTGAAGCTGTCCTCACGGATATTGCCGACAACATAATCATCTATCCATTCATCGGGGCAAAATTTCACATCGCCGTTCGGCTTTATAAGCGCCCCGGAAAAAGACGCCCTGCAGCTCCTGTCGAGGACCGCGCCTTCCGAATAATATTTAACAATGTCTTCGTATCCAAGGTCAGGGAAAAAAACAACCTTCTCATTTTTCCTGAGGTGACAGATCTCGCCGGCCAATACTTCCGGATCAACACTGCCGGAGAGACGGGTAAGATGACTTCCGGCGCCCGTGGCCTTACATCCCAGCGTCTTGCCGGTAGCGGATTGGTGCATCGACAATTCCTTCCTGGTCACATACCATAGATGATGCAGCCTGTAAAAATCTGCCGAATCACCCGTTGCATCTCTTATCGCATCGACCGTGTTTTTTAATTCGCCCGGCAAGCGGGACGTAATAGTGGTGTTAACGGTAATCGAAGGTTTACTCTTTGCTTCTCTTTTCCTGACACCGGAAAGCGTCCTGATTGCGCCGGTGACTTTTCTGAAGACGCCTTTGCCTCTTATGTAATCATGCAATTCCTCACTGCCGTCGATTGAAAATTTGATATCATCGACCCCGATCTTCACAAGCTGCTCGGCCTTTGCCGGGTCCAGCAGTGTCCCGTTGGTGGCAAATGATACTTTAATGTCCCGGCTTTTTATATGTTCCAGGACAAGCAGGAAGTCTTTGTGAATAAAGGGTTCAGACCCGCCGATATATATTTTAGGCTTATACGGCGCAACTTGGTCGACAAGCCCGAACACTTCTCCGGTCTTAAGCTCCGAGCCTCTGTACCTGTCTCCCGTACCATTTTCCCCGTGAAACCAGCACATCTTACATTTCAGATTACAGCCGTTGCCCAATTCGATGTTGACAGCCCTGGGTCCGCTGGAACGGTAATTTGACAGTATGTGAGGCAACGACCTGGTAAAGACACTGAATCTCTCTTTGAGCATGATCGCTTTGCTTCACAGATATGAAATCCTTTTAGCATGAGTCATATGGTGTGTCAAGACATATATAAATCTTTTCAGGGACATAGGGGCTATCGATGCCCTCGGTGTTGAGAAGAAGAGATTGATTAGGGTATCCTTAGCAGAGAGCAATATGCCGGACAAGATCAGGATATCAGGGGATTTCTACACCACCGAAGACGGCTTTGGCTACAATAAATATGCCAAAACCATCGTCGATATGATTACGGACCAGGGCTTTCCGTCTCCTTTTACCTTTGGCGTTTTCGGAGAATGGGGCAGCGGAAAGACAAGCCTGATGCGCATGATAGAAGAGGCCCTGAGCAAAGGGCATTCCGATTTTATTGTCCCCGTGTGGTTTAATCCGTGGAGGTACGAAAGAGAACCTCACCTGATAGTCCCTTTTCTTAAAACTATTCAGCACGCCCTGTCAAAGCACATCATGACTCACAATACATTGCCGCCTGAGACGGTCCGGAAACTGCGTCTCTGGAAAAATAAAATATCGGGTGCGGCATTTGCGCTTTCATCGGGCTTTAAAGGGGACCTCGACGTTAAATTCCTGAACGCCAAATTGGAGGCGGAGCGAGCTGTCAGGAAAGAAGAAGACCATATTGAAAGCAGAAAACTGAATAAAAAGATCAAAAAGCTTGAACAATTCAGCACCATGTACCATAACGTTCTGTACAAACTGGAAGAGGTATATGAAGAAGAACCGACCAACCTTAGAGTCGTTGTCTTTATCGATGACCTTGACCGGTGTCTTCCGGAAAAGGCCATTGAAGTCCTGAAAGGGGTAAAGTCTTTTTTAGACATACCAGGGTATATATTCTTTATCGGTATTGACAGGAAAGTGATCGAGAAGGGTATAAGGGTAGAATACAAAGGGTTTGTAATAGAAGACAGGGCCAGGGAAAGAGCCGAAGGAAACGGGGACCAGCCTAACTTTGATGACATCCCTATTACCCCCTCGGATTATCTTGAAAAGATAGTACAGCTTCCGATAACGCTTCCGCCGGTTGAGAGTACAAGGATGGAGGATTATTTGAGGCGGTTATTGCATGAAAATGAATCGATCAAGCCTTATCTGGACATAATCCAGTCAGGGCTGAAGCAGAATCCGCGAACGTACAAAAGGTTCATAAACACACTGGCGTTTCATACCAAGCTCGCGGTAGAAAAAGGCTGTCTGAAGACCGCCCGCACCGACTCCGGACAGGACCAGCCTCTCATGACACTGGAGCTTCTGGTCAAATGGACCATTTTAAACTTTGCCTTTCTTGATTTGGTTGAGGCCATGAAAAAGAGGAAACTGCTGATAATCGAGCTTCAGGACTGGACCGAAAGGCTTGATATGGAAAAACAGGAAAAAATAAACGCGGTGGACAATACTGAAAGAGGGGCCACCCTGGCAGAGACCCCCCCGCATATCAGACACTGGCTTTCAGACGGTAAGCTGAAAACTATCCTCAGGATAAATAAGGCGAGGGGCGATACCGGCTTTACAAAAGAGAATATCGACCTGTATGTACAAATGGGTGAATTCACTTATACCTTTCTGGAGCAGAAAGAGAGCGCCCAGGGGCCGGTCATAAAAACTGCTGCCGGTCACATAGAGGCCATAGGCAAGATGATCAGGATCCCCAAAGGGGAGTTCCTTTACGGTAAAGATAATAAAACCGTTTTATTAGATGAATATGAGATCGGGATTTATCCTGTAACCAATGCTGAATACAAGGAGTTTGTGGACGACTCCAAATATGGTCTGCCCGAACACTGGGACAGAGAAAAAAGGACATATCCCGAAGGTAAAAACGACCACCCTGTGGTGAACGTGAGTTTTGAAGATGCTTCTGCTTATTGCAAATGGAAGGCTGCACAGGACAAAGACAAATTTACTTACCGGCTTCCGACCGAAGAAGAATTCGAAAAGGCAGCGCGGGGCAGTGACGGCAGAGAATACCCATGGGGGGACGACTTTGACGCAGGCAAATGCAATACTGAAGAATCCGGTACCGGCGACACGACCCCGGTTGATAAATTCCCGGAAGGCGTGAGTCCCTACGGGTGTTTCGATACGGCAGGGAACATATGGGAATGGTCAAGCTCCGATTATGAAAGCGTTAAAGGCACCAAGGTTGTCCGGGGCGGTTCATGGAACTTCAATCAGCTTAATGCCCGGTGTACCACCCGCTACTGGTTCAGACCGGGTTTCCGCACACACGATGCAGGCTTCCGATGCGTCAGGACATTACAGAAACCCTGGCAATAATCTTTCCCCGATATTTTTTCTCCTTCTTGACAAGACACTGATTATCTAATAAAAGAATATTACCATCATGGATTTACAGACCGGGGAGCTTAATGTCTGAATTGAGGCAGGATCCGACAACTTACGACTGGGTCATAATAGCTAAAGAGAGGGCGAGGCGGCCGCACGATTTTAAAAGAGATGTTTCGGAGAGGCCGCTGCTCCCTTCGCGCAGCGACGATTGTCCCTTTTGTCCGGGGAACGAAGAGAGGACCCCCGCCGCCGCGGCTGTTTACGGGGACCCTGACAACTGGAATATCCGGGTTGTTCCGAACAAATTTCCGGCGCTGACCCCGGAAGGGGACACCACAAGAGAGGAATGGAAGCTTTTCAGGAAGAGCCGGGGTTACGGAAAGCATGAAGTCGTTATAGAGACCCCCGTTCACAATAAGTGCATTCCCTTCATGGAAGATGATCACGTTGCGGAGCTTTTGAAGGTTTACCGGGACAGGTACCATGCCTTAAAAAAAGACCCCAATGTCAAGATAATTCTTATCTTCAAAAACCACGGCCTGACAGCGGGCACGTCTCTTGAACATCCACATACCCAGATTGTCGCGTCTCCGGTTGTCCCCCCGTTTATTCGCCGGAGATTTGAGATAGCCACCCAGCATTTTGACAATACCGGACGCTGCCTTTACTGCGATATCCTGCATGACGAGCACCAGTCAAAAGACCGGATCGTCAAGGAGACGCCTTATTTTACCGCACTGCATCCTTTTGCATCGCACTATCCTTTTGAAACATGGATAATGCCCAAGCTGCATTCATCGTCCTTCGGGAACATCTTGGAGGTAGAGATTGGAGAGCTTGCGGGATTCCTGAAGGAAATACTGCTGAAGCTCTACGTCAGCCTCGGGGACCCTGATTATAATTTTATCATTCATACCTCTCCCGTGGACGACGAGCATAAAACATATTATCTCTGGCATATACAGATTGTCCCGAAACTCACCTTTGCAGCCGGTTTTGAATTAGGCTCCGGCATTAACATCAATACCGCTGTTCCCGAGGAGACGGCGGCCTTTATGCGGGGCATCAAGGTGTAGCCGGCGCCCGACCGGAAGGAGGTGACGAGGACATCAATAATTATAAATTCTGTTCACTGACGTGGACAAAAACAGGCAATAAGAAGGAGGTATTAAAATGAAGAAAGCTGTCATTATGTTATCGGTCGTTGCAGTTGTTGCAGGCTTTACTGTTGCCTTTGCCATTCATGAGGCGCCTTTGACTTATGAATCGATCCTGAGGCACATGCCGAGACCTTCAGCGGGTGACCTGCGCTATCACATGACCATACACAAGTCGTACCGGGAGTGGGCTGAATGGCCCGGAAAAGGGAAAATGTACAAGGGACGGGAGCCTCACGGGGCGTTCCTGACAACATATGTAAATGAGACCGCACTCGATTCGATAAAAAAGGCAAAGGGCATGGCAGAGCATTCCATCATCGTAAAAGAAAATTATGACCCCGGGAAGAAGCTCACGGCGGTGACCGTAATGTACAAGGTAAAGGCTTACAATCCGGAAGGGGGAGACTGGTTCTGGGTAAAGTACGACCCGGACTTCAATGTCCTGGGAGAAGGAAAAATTAAAGCTTGCCTGGACTGTCACGGCACTGTGAAAGACAATGATTATATCTTTACCGGCAAGGTGACGGAAAAGTAGGTCCCCCGGGAAGACCATTTTATGGCCCCCCTGGTCCCCTTCGCCGGGGACCGGGGGGATTTTTATGAATCGTGTGAGTTGATAGTAATGAAGCTGTTCAACAGGAAAAGATATTATGCCGCAGTCATTATCGTTTTTACGCTGCTGATTACGTCCCTTCAGTATTCCACCATCCCCCGCATTCAGTCATTGCACGATCTTTATATGGAATTTTACTATGTGCCGATATTCCTGGGGGCGCTCGTGTTCGGCCTGAAGGGCGCTGTCTGGACATATTTTCTGGTCTTTGTGCTGTATCTCCCGTTCATCTTTTTAAGCTGGACCGGGTTCTTTATTGCCGAGGCGAATAAATTCGTCCACCTCCTGCTGCAGGGCCTGTTTGCAATCACTGCGGGTTATCTTATCGACCGTGATAAAAGGCGTGTGGAGCAGCTTGAGAGAGAGATGTATCTGGCGCATATCGGCAAGGTCGCCACCACCATTGTCCACGATCTGAAGAACCCTCTGATTACGGTCCTGGGATTTGCAAGGCGACTTCAGGAAGGGAAGGGTGACCCGGGAAGAGACATGCAGGCGATAATTGATTCCGCCCAGGACATGCAGAAGATAGTGTATGACGTAATCGACTTTGCCAAGCCGGTACGGCTTGAGATGAAAGAGGAAGACATCGGGAACCTGATCAGGCGCGCCTGTGGCTCCTGCAGGACAAAGGCCGAGAGATGGGGTGTGGTGATTTTAACGGAGCTTCCTTCTGATACCGTGAGTATTCCGATAGACGGCTTTAATTTCGAGAGGGCCATCGTCAATATTATCAATAATGCCATCGAAGCCTCTGTCAGGGAACAGGCCATTACCGTCAGCGCCGCGGCCGGCAGGAAGTATCTGACCATAAAGATCAGAGACAATGGGTCCGGTATGGACAGAGAGACGATCGAACACATCTTCATCCCGTTTTATACAAAGAAGCAGTGGGGAACGGGGCTTGGGATGTCGATAGCAAAAAAGGTCATCGAGGGGCACCAGGGCAGTATCAGGATAAACAGCCACCCCGGCAGGGGCACCGAGGTGATAATAAAATTGCCGCTTAATCCCGCCTGAACTTCAGGACCAAATACCCCGAGCACAATATCAGCGCCCCTCCGATTAATGCAAACAGCCCCGGCACTTCATTAAGGAAAACAAGCGCCAGGACGGTCGCCCCGACAGGTTCAAAGTAGCCTAAAATCGCGGCCTCGTTCGCCTTTGTGCTTTTGAACCCCTCGACATATATTATGGGGGCTATGGTTGAGTGGATTATCCCCATTGCAGCGAGATAAAGAAAAGAATTCATGGGTACGGTCGTCCCTGAAATGAAAGGGAGCAGAAGGACCGCCATCACGCTGTTCTGTATGAAAATTATGAAGAGGGAAATATAGCGTGACGCGATCGACCTTATAATAAGTATGATGAGAGCGTAGGCAAAACCGGACAAGGCCCCGGCGATAATCCCCTGGGTGTCGCTGCTGCCCGTGGACATCCCCTTGCCGGAAGACGGCATCCAGAGCATAAGCCATAACCCGATTGAGGAAAGAATAATAGCTATCCATGTCGTATGGTGGTTTTTTTCCTTCAGAAAGAACGGGGCCATTACTGCTACAAATATCGGGGCCGTGTAATGTGAAAGCACGGCATTGGCGATGGTCGTGTGAGTAAATGCGAAATAAAAAAGGAGCACGTTTGCGAGGGAGCTGAGAGGGAAAGCGACGAAGAGCAGTATCCTGTTCCTCCTGCCGTCGATGCAGAGGTTCTTCTTCATCTGTCCGGTCAATGACAGGAGAAGCAACTGTAGCAGCCCGGCAATGGCGCAGGAATAAAAAACTATGACCGTATTCGGCAGCCCGATTTTTCTTACGAAGATCCCGAGTGAGCTCCAGATTAAAATTGCGATGACGATCTTTATGTAACCCATGGGTTGCTTTAGATAAAATTTATGCTATAAGTCATCAAAGATCTTGAAAAATTAATTTCTTTAATGGCACAAAAGGGAAAGCCCGTCTCGGGATTCTCATAATCGACAGGATGATTTATATTCTGTCTTGTCAGGGTACAGATATATTTTTCGATAGGATTCGGAGTCTTTTTTAAAAGGTGTCGTATGAAAATCCTTTGCCGTTTTTCCCTTTTGTTTCTGTGTCCCAGTGGTAATTTTCAACCGTGGGAATGAAATTCCGCATGAATAATCAGGGTTGGAACTTCATTGCATCTCTGTAGACTAACGCCTCCTGATTCAGATCAATACCTGTAATGCTCCGCCTTGTAAGGCCCTTCAAGAGGGACCCCGATATAATCGGCCTGCTCTTTGGTCAGCTTTGTCAATTTTACGCCGATTTTTTCAAGGTGCAGTCTTGCAACTTCCTCATCGAGCTTTTTGGACAGAGTGTAGACCTTCTTTTCATATACATCCCTGTTGTTCCAGAGGTCGATCTGCGCCAGCGTCTGGTTGGTGAAACTGTTTGACATAACAAACGAAGGATGTCCCGTGGCGCAGCCGAGGTTCACGAGCCGTCCCTCAGCGAGTATGAAGATCGTATGCCCTTCAGGGAATATGTACTTGTCTACCTGCGGTTTGATGTTGACCTTTTTAATCCCAGGATAAGCATTCAGCTTATTAATCTGTATCTCATTATCGAAATGCCCGATGTTGCAGACGATGGCCTGGTCTTTCATTTTAGCCATATGATTGATTGTTATGATGTCCCTGTTGCCGGTAGTCGTTACATAAATATCCGCTTCGCCGAGTGTATCTTCAACAGTCTTCACTTCGTACCCTTCCATCGCGGCCTGCAGCGCGCAGATCGGATCTATCTCGGTGACAATGACCCTCGCCCCGAACGCCCTTAATGATTTGGCGGAGCCTTTGCCGACGTCGCCGTAACCGCAGACCACCGCGACCTTTCCGGCTAACATGACATCCGTTGCCCTTTTAATTCCGTCGGGTAATGATTCCCTGCAGCCGTAGAGGTTGTCGAACTTTGATTTTGTGACGGAGTCGTTCACATTGATTGCGGGCACGAGCAATTTTCCGTTTCTCATCATTTCATATAACCTGTGGACGCCGGTTGTGGTCTCCTCACTGACACCTTTCCATTCCGCAACCGTTTTGTGCCACCATTTATTATCTTCCTTCAACTGTGCTTTCAGTGTGTCGTTTATGATCCGAAGCTCATTATTGTCTGTCGGCACATCGAGGATTGAAGGATCGTTTTCCGCCTCATGTCCCCTGTGAATGAGCAATGTAGCGTCTCCGCCGTCATCTACAATCAACTGGGGCCCCTTGCCTTCCGGGAATGTCAGCGCCTTCAGTGTGCACCACCAGTATTCCTCAAGCGTCTCGCCTTTCCATGCAAAGACCGGGACACCCGCTTTCGCAATCGCTGCTGCCGCGTGGTCCTGTGTTGAAAAGATGTTACAGCTTGCCCATCTGACGCTGGCCCCCAGATCAACGAGGGTCTCAATAAGCACAGCGGTCTGGATGGTCATATGCAGTGAACCGGAGACCCTGACCCCTTTCAGAGGTTTTGCGTTCCTGTATTTTTCCCTGACCGACATGAGTCCGGGCATCTCTTTTTCGGCTATCTCTATCTCTTTTCTTCCCCAATCAGCGAGACTTATGTCAGCTACCTTATAATCCTCTGTGCGGGGTCCAGATTTTACACTCGACATATAATTCCTCCTTTTAAAAATTAGGTATGAAGCCTTCCGGCAATTCTCTGTGACAACCGATTAAACAGTTCACCCTGCCGGACAAAAAATCCAACAGGGTGAATTTACTTTTAATATTATACTACAACAAACTTTTCAAGAGAGAGTTTATTATTTTGCCGCTTTCTTGAGTTTTTCAGCCATATCTGTTTTTTCCCATGTGAATTCGGGAAGGTTTCTTCCGAAGTGCCCGTAAGCGGCGGTCTTCTTGAAGATGGGCCGTCTCAGGTTTAATTTCTTCATGATCCCCTTGGGTGTGAGATCGAAATTCTTCATAACGATTTTCGAGAGCTCTATGTCATTAATCTTGCCTGTGCCGAAGGTATCGACAAGCACGGACACCGGCTCGGCAACGCCTATCGCATAGGCGATCTGGACTTCGGTCTTTGCGGCGAGGCCGGAAGCGACGATATTTTTCGCGACGTATCTTGCCATATAAGAAGCGGAGCGGTCGACTTTCGAAGGGTCTTTGCCGGAGAACGCGCCGCCGCCGTGGCTGCCCATGCCGCCGTAACTGTCCACAATGATTTTTCTTCCTGTCAGACCCGTATCGCCCATCGGGCCGCCGACAACAAAACGTCCGGTCGGGTTGATATGATAGGTAATATGCTCCTCGTCAAGGAGTTTTTTGGGAATGACGGGTTTTATGACTTTTTCGATAATATCTTCTTTCATCTCTTTCAGAGTTATATCAGGGCTGTGCTGGGAGGAGACGACAATTGTGTTGACCCTGTAAGGGGCGCCCTCTCTATATTCAATGGTTACCTGTGTCTTTCCGTCCGGCCTGAGATAACTGAGGATATCTTTCTTTCTTACTTCCGTTAATTTCATGGCGAGCTTATGCGCAAGCATTATGGGCATGGGCATCAGCTCCGGCGTCTCGTTACAGGCATAACCGAACATGAGTCCCTGATCACCGGCGCCTCCGGTATCGACACCCATAGCGATATCGGGAGATTGTTCGTGTATGGAAGTTATGACGGCGCATGTTTCATAATCGAATCCATACTTCGCCCTTGTGTAACCGATGTCCCTGATCGTTTCCCTGACGACTGATGGGATATCAACATAGCAGTTTGTAGTTATTTCACCGGCAACAAACGCAAGCCCGGTGGTCAGCAATGTCTCGCATGCAACTCTTGCCCTGGGATCTTCAGCTATGATTGTGTCTAAAATAGCATCGGATATCTGATCTGCAATTTTATCCGGATGTCCCTCGGTCACAGACTCAGACGTAAACAGGTAATTCTTTCTTCTCATATTTTTGCCTCCGTAAAGTAAGTAGTCAACTATTAAATAATTTTACTCTTATTCTTGTCAAGGAAACGGGGGAAACATTTACCGGAAATATTCTATGCATATTCAATCTGTATCCATTCAGGGTCATGTTGCCAATGCCGTGTCCCCTTTTGAGAAAGCGATGGCAAGGGCGCAGCGGCATCAGATACATGTTCTGAGAGCTTCCGGGATAGTGGCAAGAATTTTTCGGTTTCGGCGGACTGAGTACAGGGCAGGTGTTATTCAATATCATCCATACTCAAGCACATGGGCACATTGCAACGTGCCCATGTGCTTGATAATTTTAATCCGCTACTATATTGGCCCTGATATCTTCAATCGTATTTTTATTGATCCCCTTAACCTTTGTCAGATCCTCGACACTGGCAAATTTCCCGTTCGACTCCCTGTAAGCTATAATCGCCTCAGCCTTCTTTTTCCCTATACCTTTCAGAGCGGTCAATTCCTTTGCCGTTGCCTGATTGATATTAATCGTGGTCTTATTGTCGATGTTTTCAGCAAACGCCATAGCGCTGATAAATAAACTGACCAGCAGAGCCATTGTTACGGTTTTGATAATTTCCACTGACATTTTTTTCTTCATGTTAGTCCCCTCCTCATTTGTTGTTTTTCTTGAAAACATTGTTATTCACATCTGACTTTTATTTCTCTTTTGTCACCCCCTTTCCATGATAAGTTTGGTAACGCACACTGTCATTACCCCGGATGAAAGCACAGAAACCACTGTGTTTCCAACTCTTGTTAGTTCTGTAAGATTGTTTCTCGGTTGTAACCCAGCCATGTCCCAATACGAAAATTATTATATACAAAAAGTTGCGTATAGTACAGAAAAATATAAGGCGGCGCTTTCTATCTCCTCTTGACTAATCAGCGGCCGGAAGTTATATTTTCAGTGTGCTCAGGAAATATTCTCCGATCTCGCTTGAAAAAATTAAGACATGCCGTTTGACCGGCAGGAAAAGCAAGTTTACCCGTGACAAGCTCGCCACCCCGTTTACCGGCGACAGCCTTAATGAATTCATTAACGGCCTTCCGGGGGTGCTCGCCGCCAATGATTTCAGGCAGGTCGTCAGGGCCATAGTGAAGGCCCGGAAAAAAAACAGGCCCGTAATTCTCGGCATGGGGGCACATCCGATCAAGGTCGGCCTTTCTCCCGTTATCATCCATTTAATGAAAAACGAAGTGATTACGGCTGTAGCTATGAACGGCGCCTGCATTGTCCATGACTACGAGCTGAGCCTCATCGGCCGCACTTCCGAGGATGTTGATACGGAACTTTGCAGCGGCGCTTTCGGGATGGCTGAAGAAACGGGAAAAGGACTGAACATCGCTATTAAAAACGGCGTCAGGGAAGGTCATGGTATAGGGAAGGCAATCGGTGACTATGTTCTGAAGAGCGGCGGACGCTATAAGGAATTGAGCATTCTGGCGGCCGCGGCACGGCTTGATATCCCGGCGACCGTTCATGTCGCCATAGGCACAGACATTATCCATATGCATCCCGAGGCTGATGGGGCCGCCATCGGGGAAGGGAGTCTGAGGGACTTTAAACTGTTTTCAACCGTCATTTCCGGTCTCAGGGGAGGCGTTTACATCAACCTCGGTTCCGCAGTAATATTACCCGAGGTTTTTTTAAAAGCGATAGCGGTCACGAGAAACCTTAAATACGATGTGAAAGATTTTACAACCGTGAATATGGATTTCATTCAGCATTACAGGGCGAGGGAGAATGTCCTGAGGCGTCCCGTCCTTTCAGGCGGCGCTTCTTACGCATTGATCGGCCACCACGAAATAATGTTCCCGCTTCTGGCCGCCGCTGTTATGGGGGCGAAAAAGAAATGAGACCTGTTGTCGATGAAGATTTATGCATCGGCTGCGGCAATTGCGCCGAGATTTGTCCGGCTGTCTTTCAGCTTATTGATGATAAATCAAAGGTCGTTGACCCTGAGGGATGTGAATTCGCCGATTGCTGCGAGGCCGCTGAAGAGAATTGCCCGGTAGAGGCAATAACGATTGAGAACAATGATTAGCATCTTTCCCCGCCCATGAAAAAATTTATTTTCAGGTCCCTGATCTTTGTCCTTGTCCTGGCGCTTGGCGCTGCGACAGGCGGCTACCTGGCGCTTATCAGGGACATACCGAAAATAGATGAAATCAAAGGGTACCTCCCCGTAAACGGCACCAGGGTTTACGCTGACGACGACTCGCTTATCGGTGAATTCAAGGTCGAAAAGGGCATATACGTCCCTTTGACCAAAATACCCGAACATCTGCTAAGGGCCGTCATAGCCGTTGAGGACTCACGCTTCTGGCAGCACAAGGGCATCGATTATATCGCCATTGTAAGGGCCATATCCAAAGACATCCTCGCAGGCAGGATAAAGGAAGGCGCCAGCACCATCACGCAGCAGCTCACGAAAGTGATATTCCTCTCCCCCGAAAGAACAGTTGTCAGAAAAATCAAGGAAGCGACCCTCGCATTCAGGCTCGAAAAGAACCTGACAAAAGAAGAAATCCTTGAGCTCTACCTCAACAAGATATATTTCGGCCACGGCGCTTATGGAGTTGAAATGGCTGCAAGGGTGTTTTTCGGCAAAGCCGTTTCCGACCTCACCCTTCCCGAGGCCGCACTCCTGGGAGGACTTATCAAGGCTCCGAGCAGATATTCTCCTTACAGCGACCTGGACAAGGCCAAGGCAAGGCAGCATGTCGTACTCAACAGGATGCGCGAGGAAGGCTATATCACGAAAGAGGAAGCTGAAAAAGCATATAAACAGCCCCTCCATGTCTCAAGCATGAGATATGAGTTGTACACGCAAAATTATTTTCTCGAATATATCAGGAAACACCTTGAAGAAGAATACGGAGTTGAAAAGACATACAAGGGCGGGCTTAAGGTTTATACGACCCTGAACAGGAAAATGCAGTCTGCGGCAGTAAGGGCGTTGCAAAGCGGGCTCAGGGACCTTGATAAAAGGCAGGGCTTCAGAGGACCGCTGGAGCACAGGGACATCAGCCTGAAGGACGAGATCAACGGGGATAAACCATTCGGGAAAGTGGTCTTGCGCGAAGGAGACATCATGACGGCAACCGTGCTTACCGTGTCCGACTCACAGGCGGTCGTCAGGACAAAAGGATTTACAGGGAGGATATTTTTGCAGGACACAACCTGGGCAAAGAAGGTCATTGACTCAAAGGGCAACCTGATCAGGGCCTTCAAATACTTCAGGCTTCCGGATATCCTGAGGTCAGGCGATGTAATAAGGGTGAAGGTGAAAGAGATGGCCGGCAATGGACCTGTATTCACACTCGAGCAGGAGCCTCTCGCACAGGGGGCCGTTGTTGCGATGGAACCGGCTACGGGTCATATCAAGGCCCTTGTCGGCGGATATGATTTCAGTAAAAGCGAGTTCAACAGGGCGGTCTTTGCAAAGAGGCAGGCGGGCTCGGCGTTCAAGCCCATAATCTATGCTGCGGCAATGGACAACGGCTACACCCCCGCAAGCACAATTATGGACGAGCCCATAAGCTACTCCACAGAACAGTTCGGGGAATGGAGGCCTGAAAATTATGACAAGAAATACCATGGAGCTACCAGGCTGAGGGAGGCCCTTGCGTATTCGAGAAACGTAGTCACGATAAAGCTGCTCGAAAAGATGGGCGTAGACAGGGTCATTAAATTTGCAGGCTCTCTCGGCATTCGGGGACCACTCCCTTACAACCTCTCCCTGGCGCTGGGAAGCCTGAGCGTGACCCCGCTTGAGCTGACGTCGGCGTTCTGCGTATTCGCGCAGGGAGGAATGAAGATGGACCCTGTCGCGATTAAATACATTGTTGACGCGGACAGAAACGTTCTTGAGAACAATCAGCCGAATGGCGGGCGGGTCATAAGCCCACAGACGGCCTTTCTCGCCACTTCCATGCTTGAGGATGTAGTCAAATACGGCACGGCCAGGCGTGCAAAAGGTTTGGGAACGGTCGCGGGAAAGACCGGCACGACAAATGATTACAGGGACGCATGGTTTATAGGATACACCCCAAAGGTAGTCGCAGGCGTTTGGATAGGTTTTGATAATATGCGTCCCTTAGGCGCCAGGGAGACCGGCTCAAAAGCCGCATTGCCCGTGTGGATGAGTTTTATGCAGCAGGCTGTCTCCACGGACGGCGCTGAATCCGGGGGCGGACCTTTTGCTGCGCCTGACGGAATTGTTACCGCGGTGGTCGATCCCCTTACCGGACTCCTTGCTACCGATGAAACCGAAAAAATGCTGGAATTTTTTAAAGAAGGCACCGTGCCCAGGGCCTACTCGACAAAGTCCCAGAGGGAGGCTGTAAGGAAAAAGAAGGCGGAATTCGGAGAGCCGGAAACACCTGAACACGAAGTCGATTAACGTTATTTTTTAAATTTTTCTTTCAGCGCCCTTTCAACCGCATCCGGCACCAGCCCTTTCACCGAACCTCCGAATGAGGCGACTTCCTTCACCAGCGTTGAAGAAAGGAATGTATATTCCTCGCTCGGCATCATGAAGACCGTTTCGATATCGGCGTCAAGTCGCCTGTTCATCAATGCCATCTGGAGCTCGTATTCAAAATCCGAGACCGCCCGGAGACCGCGTAAAATGGCAACGCTGTTTTTGTCCTTTGCATAATTGACCAGGAGGTTGTTGAAGGATTCAACTCTTGCGCCCTTAAGCCGGCTGACTGATTCCCTGATAAATTCCAGCCTCTCTTCGATTGTGAACAGAGGCTGTTTTTTGAAGCTTGGGGCAACGGCTATAATAATTTCGTCGAATATCTTCAGTGTCCTCTGAATAAGGTCTATGTGCCCGTTTGTGAGGGGATCAAATGTCCCCGGATATATAGCAGCCCTGCTCATCTGCGCTCCTTATTAATTACCGGTTGTATTTTTCACGCTAATATCTGAGAGTCGCCTTGAGACGCCTGGGATTGAGAAGAAGGTCAAGTCCCGCGTTTATGCTCGTAATGTGTACGTCTGCCGCCATCAGGATGTCCACTGCGCAGCCCTCGCTCTCAGAAACCGCTATGCCGATCCTGGCGAGACGCAGCATCTTTCTGTCGTTGTTGCCGTTCCCGAAAGCGACTACGGAAGAAGCGCCGAGCTTTTCGACGTATTCTTCTTTCTGGAGGTCGTGATATTCGCCCTCAAGCACGTGGGCATTACAGGGTATATCTTTCAACTCCGACAATGCGGTCCCGAAGGTGTCGGAGGTCAGCACATGGATTTCCAGAAATTCGGCTATACTGTTCAGCCGCTCTTTGACCCCGGGGATTATTTTTCCGTTAAATGACAGCGTCCCCGTGAAGTCGGAGACGAGATGCTGAAGCCTGACTACTCCGAAATTAGGTATGTCGATTTCGAGCATATATTTTACTCTCAGGACCGGGATTGATTTTTATAAATATTATCAGGAAACCGTATTGATATGCAAAAGAAAAATTTTTCTCGACGTAATCCTTCACCGAAGGGGGAAAAACTACCGGACTGTCATTCCCGCAAGCGGAGCGCGTCGGGAATCTTCTTTGCGGACGGACTCCCGACAAGCGGGAGTGACGAACAATCCGAGATATTTTCTACTGCGCTTCTGCGCTACTGTTCTGCCTTGTCATGGTGAGCCTGTCGGACCATGCCTTCGCCGGCACAGTCCAGCTTCTACAGACCGGGCAGACGAAGTGTTATCGCGGAGTCGATCCATATGACGAGATTTCCTGCGCGGGCACGGGGCAGGATGGGGAGATGCGGGCAATAAATATTTATACAGATTTATCGTACCTTATTGTATACTTTGGATATTAAACCTGTCTAATCGAGAAATAAACATCTTT
>QZJG01000018.1 GCA_003599275.1 Nitrospiraceae bacterium
GGCTGACCTTTTTATAATCGCCCCTGCTACTGCCAATATAATCAATAAATTATCGTGCGGTATTGCTGATGACCTCCTTAGTAATCTTTACCTGACACACGAGGGGCCGACTTTAGTTGCGCCTGCAATGAATCACAGGATGTACAGGCATCCATCAGTGCAAAAAAGCATAAAGGAGCTTCAAAAGCTTGGTGTTAATTTTATCGGTCCGGTCTCCGGGAGTCTTGCCTGTGGAGAAGAAGGAGAGGGCAGGATGACTGACGTGTCGGCAATTGTCGAAGCAGCAGTCTCTGTGCTGGCCCTAAAAGATTTAAGCAGGCACAATATTCTTGTTACCGCGGGACCTACCATTGAACCGTTGGACCCTGTGAGATATATATCCAACCGCTCTTCGGGAAAGATGGGCTTTGCGATTGCGCGGGCTGCTGCAAGACGGGGGGCCAAAGTGACTTTGATCAGCGGGCCCTCATCGTTGATGCCGCCTGAAAACATTTCTTTTGTACCTGTCGAAAGGGCCTCGGAGATGGAAGCGGCAGTTTTCAAACATCTGCCGAAAGCAACGGTTGTCATTATGGCCGCTGCTGTCGCCGATTTCGCGCCCTCCATCAACAAATCGAAAATCAGTAAGGACGATATTCCGTCAATAAATTTAAAGAAGACCCCTGATATCCTCAAAAAACTCGGCGATAGAAAAGGTAAACGTCTCCTGATCGGCTTCGCTGCCGAGACAGGGAAGGACATTGAAAGCGCAAAGGGTAAATTGAAGCGGAAAAACGTTGACCTCATCGTACTGAACGACGTCACCCAAAAAGGCGCCGGTTTCGATGTAGATACCAACATTGTGACGATTATAGACCGCAGAGGGAAGATTACCGATTACCCTCTGATGAAAAAAATCGAGGTCGCCGATGTTATCCTTGACAAGGTGCTTGAATTGAATAGTGTCGGCTAACCTTACTCATGTAAGATATTCTTACATTTTCTCTAAAGACAAATCGTATTGTTCCTAATTAAATCAGGAAGTTATGTTCTGGTATATAACTTGCTGATCTATCAAGATTTGTAATCGTTTCAACTTATCATTATTTTTACGCCTCTTTGGTAAAGTGGCGAGGATCGGATTTTTATTGCATGTAAATCAAAAAGAAAGGGGTGAGAATGAAGTTGTTTTGCAGTACTGAAGTTAGTAAAAAAAATAATATTTAAGGGGAAGTTAACATGAGGAAAATATTTCAGTTGTTATTCATCCTTGGCATTGTCCTTGGATTTTCGATGCAGGCGCACGCGGCGCTCGAAAACCGGGGCACAGACAGTCTCGGCAACCGGTTGATCTATGACAGTGACCTTGATATCACATGGTATGATTATACGAATTCGAATAATACATGGCAGGAGCAGGTGGACTGGGCATCCGGTCTGGCAGTGCATTTAGGAGGCAATATTTTTGACGACTGGCGTCTGCCGGCGACGGTTGATGTCCCGGTAGTCAGTTGGGGTTATGACGGCACAACCGCATCAGGCTACAACATAACGAGCAGCGAGATGGGGCATCTGTTTTATACGACTCTTGGGAATAAGGGGTATTTTGACACCTCCGGTCAGTATCCCCAACAAGGTTGGGGCTTGACCAACACCGGTGACTTTCAGAATTTACAGTATGACTATTACTGGTCGGGTACGGAGCATGGGTCCGATTTAGCATGGTACTTCAAAATCGGAGACGGCGAACAGCGCTTCGATGGCTGGAAGGAGGGCTTCACCCTGAACGCCATTGCGGTGCGTTCCGGCGATGTTTCCGTGGCTGTCGCGCCTGAGCCGATAAGCTCTGTTCTTTTTATCATGGGCGGGGCGCTTCTGGCAGGCAGAAGTTATTTTAATAGAAAAAAGACGACATATTTTTCAGGGAGTGTAAAATGACGGTGAATAATCTTCTGGCATCGATCCTGCGACAGACAGACAGACAGACAGACAGACAGACAGACAGACAGATTTAGTCTCTTAATCAGAGACGCAGTTTTATAATGCAAGGGCGTTCCAAATAATTTGGGACGCCCTTTTTTAATTTCCCCTCTAACAAGAGGGGATTAAGGGGTGTGTAGAGCCTATTCACCCTATCAAAAAGGAGGTCGTTATGTTTAAGAAGCACATCTGTATCATTGCCATGTTGTGCGCTGTAGTCTGTTGCATCAGTTTCAGAGACGCGGGGGCTGAGGTGATCACGCCTGACAGGACGATTGACTTGTCCCTTATACTTCTATCGACGACCGTTAATAACGGGGCGGGGAATCAGTCCGACCCTCATGTGAGCGCTGATGTGGTGGCGTACAGCAACTTTCTCAGCGTGGGTTCCGAAATCCGGTTCAAGAACCTGATCACGGGAGTTGATACCGCCATTCCGAACGAAGGTGCTGCAGACACTCTTTCCGATATCAATGACGGAAGGGTTGTGTTCTCCCGGCGGACTTCCACCCACACAGCTATCTTCCTCAAGAATCTATCGACAGGGCTGTTCTCAGAACTCGACCCGCATCCCTCCCTGATTCGGACCAACGCCGCGATCGGGAGTTCGACCGTGGTTTGGCAGGAGCGGGCAAACGGCGCAGCGTCGGGGACCACGGAGATTGTGACGTTGGACTTGGCGTCGGGGGCCACGACGCGAATTACCAGTGACGCACTTCTGGACCAGCGTCCTGCGGTCAGTCCCGACGGGGCCGTATTGGTCTGGTTGAAGTGTGCCACGATCAACTCAGGGTGTGACGTTTGGAAGGCAACCAAGATCAACGATCTTTGGAGCACGGCCGCGATCACCGGTGCAGAGGGTGAGGAAGGCAATCCCGACACGAACGGGCAGTTGATTGTCTATTCCTCCATTCGTCCGACGACATCTGGCGCCACCGAGAAGCATGTCTACTGGCGGCCTGTGGAAGGAGGAACCGAAGGCAGCGTTCCTTCAACGGCACACCAAGAAGCAGGTCCCTCCATAAGTGGGACACTGCTGGCCTTCGAGAGCTACGACTCAGTCAACATAACCGTGGGATATCGTAGCGTTCGACATCGCGACCGATACCCTGTATCCGATTACCAATACACCCGGCACGAACGAGGCATTGACCGATGTCTCTGTAGAAACTGATGGGCTTGCCCGTCTGGCGTGGACTGCCAACGAGGCTGACCAGAACGTCTATGCGTTAACCTTCGCCTTGCCGAAAGCCAATGCCGGCGCTGACCAGGCATTGACCTACCACGGGAGATTAGTCACCCTTGATGGCAGCGGCAGCTCTGACCCTGACGGGAATTATCCATTGACCTATGCCTGGGAAATGAAGTCAAAACCAGCCGGAAGCTCGGCAGCGCTGAGTAATTCAGAGACGGCAAACCCGTCATTCTTCCCGGACCTTCCCGGTGACTACGTCTTCAGCCTGATCGTCACCGATTCAATAGGACTCGTGGGCGCGGCGGATGAAGTCCTCATCAGCACTTATAACACCCCGCCTGTTGCAGATGCAGGGCCGGACCAGGTGATCGTCTTCATCGGCACAAACGTGCAGCTCAACGGCTCGACAAGCTATGACGATGACGGCGATGATATCACGTATCAGTGGACCATGACCTCAAAACCTGCAGGAAGCCTTGCGTCTCTCTCAGCCCCCGCCTCTTCAATGCCGAACTTCGGCGTGGACGTCTATGGTGATTACGTAATCAGCCTGACCGTCACCGACGAGTACGGGGCAGTGAGCGCGGCGAATACTGTTACGATAAGCTTTGCCAATATAAAGCCCGTGGCGGACGCAGGAGGGAACCAGTCGGTCTCAGCAGGAAGCACGGTCACGCTTAATGGAAGCGGCAGCGACGCTAACAATGATCCTCTGACATTTCTATGGAGCATCGTCTCAAAACCCGCCGGAAGCACGGCAGCGCTGAGCAGCGCAGACACGGCTCAGACAAGCCTTGTCGCCGACAGGGCAGGAAATTACATCATCAGCCTCGTGGTCAACGACGGCTCAATCAACAGCGACCCGGACAATGTGACGATATCAGCGACCTCATCGCAGGGCCAGTTGATCAGCACACTGAACAGGCTCATAGACACAATAAACAGCCTCCGGCCCGGAGACTTCAAAAACCCGAACATGCAGAATGCGCTGACAAACAAGATCAATGCCGTCCTGCAATTGATCGACCAGGGACTCTATCAGGACGCCTATGACAAACTGACCAGCGACGTCCTGCAAAAGACAGACGGCTGCGCCGCAGCAGGAGCGCCGGACAGGAACGACTGGATTATAAACTGTACGGCACAGGGGTATCCATTGGTCATTGAGGCCATAGGCCTGCTGTAGACCCGATTATTGATTTCACGTTACACGGCAGCGGGAGGCAACTTCCGCTGCCGCTGCTTTCCAAACTTCCCCTTCTACCCTTCCCACGCATTTACCCACTCGCCTAACTTCCCATGATTTTTCTCTTGATTCATCCTGATCTTGTGCTATTATATAGCCTGTAAATTAACGTATGGCGGAGAGCATATGAAGATACTGATTATTCACGGACCAAACCTTAACCTCCTGGGAAGGAGAGAAGCGGATATTTACGGCACGAAGAATCTTGATGAAATCGATGAGATGCTTGGGCAGCTTGCAAAGGAATTGAAGGTCGAGCTTGACATTAAGCAATCCAACCATGAAGGCGAGATTGTGGACATGATACAAAATTCAAAACAATACGCCGCTCTTGTCATTAATCCTGCAGCTTATACCCACACAAGCGTTGCAATCAGGGACGCGATAGCTGCAGTCGAAATTTCCACAGTCGAGGTGCATTTATCAAACATTCACAGGCGTGAAGAGTTCAGGCATAAGTCACTCATTGCGCCGGTTGCACACGGTCAGATATCCGGTTTCGGATATGAAAGCTATCTCCTCGGTTTGAGGGCCGCGGTTTCAATCGCCAATGCAAAGAAAAGCGCTTCTTAGAAGAAAACTCCTCAAACTCAAGGTCGATGCGATCCTTATTACCGACCTTCTCAACGTGAAATATCTCACGGGATTTACCGGCTCGGCCGGTTATGCCCTTGTCACTCCGAAAGAAGCTGTCTTTGTGACGGACTTCAGATATCAGGAGCAGTCAAGGCAGGAGGTGAAGGGTTTCAAGATCAGGATAGAGCGCGGCGAGAGAGCAGGGGAGATTAAAGATTTACTTGAAGAGCTGGGCGTTAAGAAGCCGGGATTTGAAGACCATCACGTAACCTATGGGTTTTATAAAAAACTGCTGATGAAGAAGATTCGGCTCAAGCCTTTGACCGGAACGGTTGAATCACTCAGGATTGTAAAATCTCCGGTTGAGCTCGACTATATCAGTAAGGCGGTAAAGCGAGCGGAGAGGGCTTTCAGGAGACTTCGTCCTTTTATAAAAGCAGGCACAACGGAGAGGAAACTCGCTTTAAAACTTGAAGAATTGTTAAAAGAAGAAGGTTGCAAAACGCTTCCTTTTGAGGTTATAGTAGCATCTGGTTTTCAGGCAGCGCTTCCTCATGCCAGACCTACCAGCCGGGTCATTAAAGAAGGCGATCCGATAGTCTTCGACTGGGGTGGAGAGTATGAAGGGTATTATTCGGACATGACTCGGACGGTCATTATAAAAGGCAAGGACATTTCAAGACAGCGCGAAATATATAATATTGTCCTTGATGCACAGAAAAAAGCGATCGGGTCGGTCAAAGCTAATATAAGTGCTACGGAGGTTGATGCCGCAGCGAGAAATTACATAAAGCAGGCAGGACACGGAGAGAATTTCGGACACGGCACCGGACATGGAGTTGGGCTTGCGGTCCATGAAAAACCATATATCTCATGGCGCAGCAAAGACGTAATAAGAGAGAATATGGTTTTCACGATAGAGCCGGGGATATATCTGCCGGGTTTGGGCGGAGTGAGGATAGAGGACATGGTAGTTGTTAAAAAAGATGGCGCAGAGGTTTTGACGGGGCTGCCGAAGAGTTTTAAAATTATATAAATTATTTTTTCAGGAGGCAGCATTGATTTCAACAAGCGAATTCAAAAAAGGTGCAAAGATAAAATTCAAGGACGCGCCGCATGAGATTGTCGACTTCCAGCATCACAAAATGGGCCGGGGCGGGGCAATCATCAGGACCAAGCTCAAGAACCTGATAACCGGCAGCATTTTTGAAGACACCTTTAAGGGCGGGGAAAAATTTGAGACCCCGGACCTTGAAGAGAGAACGATGCAGTATCTTTACAGGGAGGAAGGCTTTTTCTATTTCATGGACAATGAAAGTTACGAGCAATTCCCCTTGACCACAGAGCATCTGGGAGAGGTAAAAAAGTTTTTAAAGGAAAACATGGAAGTGAAGATCCTGTTATACAGTGGTTCGCCTATCGCAGTAGAATTGCCGATGTTTGTCGAGCTGGCCATTGTTGAAACCGATCCGGGTTTCAAAGGAGACACCGCGAGCGGCAGCAGCAAACCCGCCATACTCGAATCAGGCGCCACTGTAAAAGTGCCGTTTCACCTGAACGTGGGGGATGTCATAAAAGTGGATACAAGGACCTCGGAGTATATTGAGAGAGTAAAATAGGGTGTCAGTTGTTTGTAAATTAGCGGTTTGTCATTCCCGTGAAAACGGGAATCCGGAAAATACAAAACCGGATTCCGGCTTGAAGACCGCCGGAATGACAGACAAACAGAGTTTATAAACATACACTAAATAGTATACGAGGGAAAGACATGGAACTTGAAGAAATTAAAAAGCTGATTGAATTTTTGAAAGAGACCGATATTACCGAATTCCAGATAGAAAATGAGGGGACAAAGCTCAAGATCAGGAGAGAGAAGTTTTTGTCGTCTTTTGAAACGTTTCCTTCCGTTAAGCATCCGGCTGCCGGTCATCCCGTGGCAGCAGGAGAAGAGGCTGTCGAGGAAAAGAAACTTGCGACCATCACATCCCCCATTGTCGGAATATTCCACAGGGCGCCGTCTCCCGAATCCGCGCCTTTTGTTGAAATTGGAAGCGCAGTTAAAAAAGGCCAGGTCCTTTGCATTGTGGAGGCGATGAAGCTGATGAACGAGATAGAGAGCGATACCGACGGTGTAATCTCGAAGATATTAGTGGAAAACGGTCAGCCCGTTGAGTACGGCGAGCCGCTGTTTCTCATCGAGCCGGCGTAGATAGAAATTTATTCGTATAAATATCATGCAACTATTTAAAAAGATACTCATCGCAAATCGCGGCGAGATAGCGGTCAGGGTCATCAGGGCCTGTCATGAGCTCGGGATCCCGACGGTGGCTGTCTATTCCGAGGCGGACAAAGAGGCCCTGCATGTAAAATTTGCAGACGAGGCGATTTGCATCGGCCCGGCGCAGTCCTCGCAAAGCTATTTGAATATTCCGGCAATTATCAGCGCCGCAGAAATCACCGATTCAGAGGCCATCCATCCGGGCTATGGGTTCCTTTCCGAGAACCCCCATTTTGTAGAGGCATGCACCGCATCGAGAATTACCTTCATCGGCCCTTCCGCCGAAAACATCCGCACCGGCGGAGACAAGTCCCGCGCAAGACAGATTATGAAGAGAAAAGGTATCCCCGTTGTTCCGGGCAGCGACAGTCCCGTGAAGGACGAAGAGGATGCGCTGAAGGTCGCAAAGAAGATCGGCTTTCCGGTGATCCTTAAGGCTTCGGCAGGCGGTGGCGGCAGAGGTATGAGGATAGTGCAGGAAGAAAAAGACCTTTCGCAGTTGTACCACATGGCCCAGAAAGAGGCTTTCGCCGCCTTTGGAAACGGAGACATGTACATTGAAAAATACATCCCGGAAATGAGGCATATAGAAGTGCAGGTCCTTGCCGACAACAAGGGGAGCATTGTTTATCTTGGTGAAAGAGACTGCTCCATACAGCGGAGGCACCAAAAGCTTATAGAAGAGGCCCCTTACATTTTTACCAGTGCCAAATTCAGGAAGAGGGTGGGTGAGACTGCCATAAAGGCCGCCAGGGCGTTCAGGTACAGGAACGCAGGCACGATAGAATTTATTCTCGATAAGGACGACCAGATATATTTCATGGAGATCAACACCAGGATACAGGTTGAGCATCCGGTGACCGAGATGATTACGGGTATAGATATTATTAAAGAACAGATAAAGCTTGCGGCCGGCGCGACACTGCCGTTTAAACAGAACGAAATAAAATTTTCAGGCCACAGCATAGAATGCAGGATAAACGCTGAAGACCCGGAAAAGTTCATTCCGTCGCCTGGGAAGATCACCCTGTTCATCCCGCCGGGGGGGCAGGGGGTCAGAGTAGATACTGCGGCCTATTCGGGATGGGTGGTGCCTGCGCATTATGATTCCCTCATTGCGAAATTGATAGTCCACGGCAAGGACAGGGAAGACGCAATTGTAAAAATGAAGAGGGCGTTAAGGGAATTCGTCGTCGAAGGGATTAAAACAACCATACCATTTTATCTGAAGATATTTGATAATCCGGACTTCTTAAGCGGCAATTTCAATACGCATTTTCTGGAGAAGGTCAACAGGCCGGAAGTCCACGCGCCGAAGACCAATGGCAAAACAGTCCAGTAGGCCTGCCCCCATCACTATTTTTTCATCCCATCTCTATCTTATCACCGACAGACATCTTGCGGGTCTCTCACATATTCAAATTGCCCGCAGGGCAATTGCCGCGGGTCTCAGGGTAATACAGCTTCGTGAAAAACACATGTCGAAGAACGAGCTTTACAACGAGGCGCTCGCAATTCGTATTCTTACCGGGAAATATAAAGCGACATTCATAATCAATGATTACATCGACATCGCGCTTGCCGTAAACGCAGACGGAGTCCATCTCGGGCAGGAGGACATGCCGGTTGAAGAAGCCAGGAAGATAATGGGGAAGAAAATAATAGGTGTTTCAACCCATAGCCTGAGGCAGGCCGTCAGGGCTGAACAGGCCGGGGCGGACTATATCGGGTTCGGTCCCATGTTTGCGACATCGACAAAAGACGCCGGGAGGCCGAAGGGCCTGGGACGACTGAAAGAAGTCAGAAGGCATATCAAAATTCCGATAGTTGCCATCGGCGGGATCACTCAGGAGAATTTCCTGCCCGTACTGGAAACAGGCGCAGACGCGGTCGCTGTGATGTCGGCTGTTTTGAAAGGGGACATCGAAAAAAATGTGAAGGGTTTTTATCGCCGCCAAAATGAAAATTTAATCCAATTATTATAATATATACAATCAGACAAACAGCATTGAGGTGTATATGAATGAATTCAAGAGAATAAAACGGCTTCCACCATATGTCTTCGCCATTGTGAACCAGCTCAAGATGGATGCGAGGAGAAAAGGGGATGACATTATCGACCTCGGCATGGGAAATCCTGATATGCCGACACCCCAGCACATTATTGATAAACTTGTGGAGGCGGCCCATAACCCGAAAAACCACAGGTACTCCGCTTCAAAGGGGATAACGCAGTTAAGGCTCGCAATATGCGAGTGGTACAAAAGGCGTTTTGATGTGGACCTGGACCATGAAACCGAGGCAGTGGTCACCATCGGCTCCAAAGAGGGCCTGTCTCATCTGGCATATGCGATGATCGAGCCCGGGGACCTTGTGCTGACTCCTGCTCCGGCATATCCCATTCATCCCTACAGCTTTATCCTTGCGGGAGGCGATGTCAGAAGCATCCCGATAGGGAAGGACACGGATTTTTTCAGGAGCATGGAGGACGCTTTCAGGACGGCCTGGCCGAGACCCAAAATATTGTTGATCAACTTCCCGCACAATCCGACGACTGCCTGCACCGACCTTGATTTTTTCCAGAGGGTGGTGGACTTTGCAAAAGAAAATGACATCATAGTCCTTCATGACTTCGCTTATGCCGATCTCGCCTTTGACGGCTACAGGCCGCCGAGCTTTCTTCAGGCAAAAGGAGCTAAGGATGTGGGCGTGGAATTTTTTTCTTTGACAAAAAGTTATTCCATGGCAGGCTGGAGGGTCGGTTTTTGCGTCGGTAACAAAGAGATAGTAGGCGCGCTTACCAAGATAAAAAGCTACCTCGACTACGGCATGTTTCAGCCGATCCAGATTGCAAGCATTATCGCGCTGAGAGGCCCGCAGGAGTGCGTCTCTGAAATTGCCAGGACCTATGAGAGCAGGAGGAACGTGCTGATACAGGGACTCAAGAGCGCCGGGTGGATCATAGAACCTCCGAAGGCGACCATGTTTGTCTGGGCGCAGATTCCGGAACAGTTCAGGAAAATGGACTCGCTCGAATTCGCAAAATATCTCATTAAAGAAGCGGGGGTCGCGATTTCCCCCGGGATCGGCTTCGGTCCCGCCGGGGAAGGCTTTGTCCGTTTCGCGCTGGTTGAAAACGAACACAGGATAAAACAGGCGACGCGCGGGATAAAGAAGGCGTTGAACAAATAGCGGGAGCGGAGCGACAGTGAAGAAGACATCAATAAACATCGGCATTATCGGTTTTGGAACAGTAGGCGCAGGGACCGCCAAAATCCTTATCGGCAAACAGAGAGAGCTTGAGAGCAAGCTCGGCTTTCCGCTGGCACTCAGAAACATTGCCGACCTCGATACAAGGCGCGACCGGGGCATTAAACTTCCGGCAGGTGTTTTAATCAATGATGCAAAGGCAGTAATAAATGATCCCGCCATTGATATCGTAGTAGAGTTGATGGGCGGAATTCATCCTGCAAAGGAATTTATTCTTCAGGCGATCACGAACGGAAAGCACGTTGTAACGGCAAATAAGGCGCTTCTTGCCACAGAGGGTCAGGAGATTTTCAGGGCGGCCGGCATCCATAGAGTTGATATCGGATTTGAGGCCTCGGTTGCAGGCAGCATACCTATCATAAAAGTCGTGAGAGAATCGCTTATCGGCAATAATATTCAAAGCATATACGGGATCATCAACGGGACCTCAAATTACATACTGACGAAGATGACGGAAGAAAACGTGGATTTTGCGTCTGCCCTGAAAGAGTCCCAGTCCCTCGGATACGCGGAGGCGGACCCTACATTCGATGTTGAGGGCATTGACTCGGCGCACAAGCTCACGATACTCGCTTCTCTGTCTTTCGGTATACCGTTTTCTTTCAAAAAGATTTACACTGAAGGCGTTACAAAGATTACGCCGCTCGATATTCAGTTTGCATCGGAATTCGGATACAGGATAAAACTGCTGGCGATTGCGAAACGGACCGGGAAAGATATTGAAGTAAGGGTGCATCCGACTATGCTGCCGAAGGACCATCTTATCGCTAATGTTAACGGCGTATTCAATGCTGTTTACATAGAAGGCGACGCCACAGGCGCCCAGCTTTATTATGGAAGAGGGGCCGGTGAAATGCCGACCGGAAGCGCCGTTGTCAGCGACATTGCAGATATTGCGCAAAACATAGTCAGGACACTGAACTCGGAATACAGGACGCAGACAGGTTTAATACAGGACGGAACATGCAAAATAAAGAAAATGGAAGACGTACGATGTTGTTACTATCTGCGTTTCTCGGTGTTAGACAAGCCGGGTGTTTTGTCAAGGATATCGGGCATTCTCGGAGGTCATGACATAAGCATAAGGTCGATGATACAAAAAGGAAGGAAGGCAGAGAAAGCTGTGCCGGTCGTCATGATGACGCATGAGGCAAGGGAGCTGGACATGGTGCGGGCCCTTAAAAAGATCGACAGGCTGTCTGTTGTATCCGCTAAAACCGTTTGCCTGAGAGTAGAAGAAGGAGAAGGTTAAATGGAAGATGTAAAGATAGATAAAAAGCTGGACATAAGGGGGGTAGTCTGCCCTTATACACTGGTAAAATCAAAGCTTGCGGTCGAGAGTATCGAAGTGGGACAGATTCTCGAAATCATCCTGGATTACCCGGAGGCAGCAGGCAGCATCCCCAAGGCGATGCTTAATTACGGACATGCGGTTTTGAAGGTGGAAAAAATAAATCCCAAAGAGTGGATCATCCAGGTAAGAAAAGAGGTGGAGGACTGATGGAATTCTCCGAAGAGCAGTTAAAAAGATACAGCAGGCATATCATCCTTCCGGAGGTCGGAGGCAAAGGGCAGCAGAAGATATCCGCTGCAAAGGTCCTGATAATAGGCGCCGGAGGGCTCGGCTGTCCTGTAGGCTACTATCTTGCAGCGGCCGGTGTGGGGACCCTCGCCCTTGTGGACAATGATGAAGTCGAGCTGAGCAATCTTCAAAGACAGATTGCTCACAGCGTAAAAACACTTGGCGTAAACAAGGCCGATTCGGCAAAGCAGACTTTTGAGTCATTAAACCCTGATGTCAATGTTGTAGCGATCAGGGAAAGGATCAACAGCAAGAATATTCTTGATCTGATAAAAGACTATGACATTATCGTGGATGGGACCGACAATTTCCCCACGCGCTATCTTATAAATGACGCATGTGTGATGCTGAAGAAGCCGCTTGTCAGCGGGGCCATTCTCCGTTTTGAAGGACAGGTCACAACCATATTGCCGGGCGATGGTCCGTGCTACCGCTGTCTCTTTGAAGAGCCGCCTCCGGCAGGGCTGGTCCCATCATGTCAGGAGGCTGGCGTGTTGGGTGTTTTGCCGGGAGTAATCGGGGCGCTCCAGGCAACGGAAGTCCTCAAGCTGATTATCGGCAAAGGCACGCCGTTAAAGGGGCAGTTATTGATATACGATGCTCTCGGAGTGAATTTCAGGAAGGTGAAAATCCCGAAGAACGCCGAATGTCCGATGTGCGGCAAGGACCCGAAGATCACGAAACTGTCCGATACCCCGGAGCAGTACTGTTCGATATAATTTCAATCTGTCAGATTGGTGTAATCCAATAATCAGTTTAAAGGGGCACGCGTTATGAAATACATCATACTTGTCGGCGACGGGATGGCAGACAGGCCGTTGAAGGAGTTTGGCAACAAGACCTGCCTGCAAAAGGCGCGCACGCCCAATATGGACAGGATTGCCGGCGAAGGCGAAGCAGGCAAGGTGAGGACAATTCCCAAAGGCTTTGAACCCGGCTCCGACGTTGCAAACCTTTCCATCCTCGGATACAACCCTTCAAAATACTACAGCGGCAGGGCGCCGATTGAAGCGGTCTTCAGGGGGCTTGAGCTGGGTCCGGAAGATATTGCATTCAGGTGTAATCTCGTTACATTAAATTTTTCAGGCAGCTCTAACAGGAAGTCTGCGCTTATGCAGGATTACAGCGCCGGTCATATCACTACCCCGGAAGCAAGGCAGCTTATCAAAGATGTAAATAAAAAATTAGGGAGCAGGGAAATAGTTTTTTATCCCGGCGTGAGTTACCGCCATTTAATGATATGGAAGAACGGGAAGGAGAAAATCAGGTGTACCCCGCCGCACGATATTACCGGGAAAAAGATCGGCGCTTATCTCCCTCGGGGAAAAGGCGCTGAGATGCTCGATGTGTTAATGGAGCAGTCAACGGAAATTTTATTGTCAAATCGTGTCAATAAAGAAAGAATCGGGAAAGGGAAAAACCCCGCGAACAGCATCTGGTTCTGGGGACAGGGCCGGCAATTGCCCCTGCCGAAATTCAGGGACAAGTACAATCTCAAAGGCGCGCTCATATCGGCGGTTGATCTGACCAAAGGGCTCGGCCTTTGCGCGGGCTTTGACATCATCAACGTCAAAGGCGCAACCGGCTATATCGATACCAATTATGCCGGAAAGGCAAAGGCCGCTCTGAATGCGCTCAAGAAGTACGACATTGTCTATGTTCACGTTGAGGCGCCTGACGAAGCAGGGCATAACGGGGACGCAAAGATAAAGATACGGGCGATAGAAGACTTTGATTCAAAAGTGGTCGGGACTATCCTGGATGGAATAAAAAAGTTCAAAGACTTCCGCGTATTACTTTTGCCGGACCATGCAACCCCGGTCAGGGCAAAGACGCACACGTCCGAGCCGGTGCCTTTTGCCATTTTCGGGAGCAGCGTAAGTCCGAATAAAAATAAAGTCATGTCCTTTTCGGAGAGCATTTGCAGGATGAAAAACGTTCCGTCTTTTGAAAAGGGCCACACGCTTATGGATTATTTTATAAGGAGGGTTTAGTTTCATGCTGATCGTTCAGAAATACGGGGGCACCTCTGTTGCGAATGTCGGACGCATAAAGGCTGTAGCGGAGCGTGTTGCAAGGGCCGCCGGGGAAGGGCACAAAGTAGTGGTCGTTGTCTCGGCCATGTCTGGAGAGACGGACAAATTAATCGGCCTGGCGCAGCAAATTTCCGCGTCACCCGGCGAAAGAGAGATGGACCTGCTTCTTTCTTCCGGAGAACGTGTAACAAGCGCGCTCACGGCGATGGCCGTCGAATCGCTGGGTCATAAGGCGATGGCATTTACAGGCAGGCAGATGGGCATACTTACAGACGCGGTCCACACAAAAGCGAGAATAGAGAAGATCACGGGCGAAAGGGCGAAGAAGGCGCTGGATGAAGGCTACACCATTGTTGTGGCCGGATTTCAGGGGATAACCGAGTCGGATGATGTGACAACGCTCGGCAGGGGCGGCTCCGATCTTTCGGCAGTTGCCATCGCTTCTGCCCTGAATGCCGACCTGTGTGAAATTTATACGGACGTTGACGGTGTTTACACCACCGACCCCAATATTGTGCCTGAAGCCAGGAAACTGGACAAAATCTCATATGAGGAAATGCTTGAGCTCGCGAGTCTCGGCGCAAAGGTCCTTCAGACGAGGTCTGTTGAATTCGCCATGAAATATGAAGTGCCTGTGGTAGTGAGGTCGAGTTTTAACGACAACCCCGGGACACTTGTTACAAAGGAGGATAAAGATATGGAAAAGGTTGTAGTGTCCGGAGTCGCATATGACAAGAACCAGGCAAAGATCACGGTCATGGCAGTGCCGGACAAGCCGGGCATAGCGGCAAAGCTTTTCAGGGGGATTGCCGATGCGAACATTGTCGTGGACATGATCGTGCAGAACATAAGCAGCGGCGGGAATGCCACGGATATATCGTTTACCGTGCCCAGGACCGACAGTAAAAAAACTTTGACCCTGACGGAGAAAATTGCCGGGGAGCTCGAAGCCAAAGGCGTTGACCTGAGAGAGGACATCGCCAAGATATCCGTTGTGGGCGTCGGCATGAGGACGCATTCAGGCGTCGCTTCTCAGATGTTTGACACGCTCGCGAAGCATGGCATAAACATTATGATGATCAGCACATCGGAGATCAAGGTTTCGTGCGTCATAGAATTGAAGTATACCGAGCTTGCGATCAGGGTGCTGCATGAGGCTTTCGGTCTGGCACAGTAAAATGATATCGGAAAATTCTGCTTTCGGAAAACATATCTGCGACACGGGGGAATTTAACAGTATAGACCGCATCCTCCTCAATTCCCTTCACGAAGATATCGGAAACGGTGATGTAACGACGTCTGCTCTCATCCCTGCAAATCACATCTCCCGCGCCGTTATTGTCGCAAAAGGTGATTTTATTCTTGCAGGGCTTCCTTTTGCTGAAAGGTCCTTCAGGCTGCTCGACGATAAAATTAAATCCACTATTCTCAAAAAAGAAGGCGGGAAGATCAAAAGCGGAGACATTATTGCAAGGATTACCGGTCATACGGCTGGCCTGCTCATGGCTGAAAGGGTAGCGCTGAATATTCTGCAAAGGCTCTCCGGAATAGCTACACTGACCGACGACTACGTTCAGAAGGTGAGAGGGCTACGGGTAAAAATCACCGATACCAGAAAAACGGCCCCGGGCCTCAGACTCTTGGACAAATATGCGGTCAGGACCGGTGGGGGACACAATCACCGCTACGGCCTTTTCGACGGCGTTCTCATTAAAGACAACCATATTGCAGCGGCAGGCGGAGTAGGCAAGGCCGTAAAAATCGCCCGCTCACACGCCCATCATCTGATGAAGATCGAGGTGGAAGTAAAAAATATTCCTGAAGTAAAAGAGGCATTGTCCGCCGGAGCGGACGTAATCATGCTCGATAATATGTCCATCGATGTCATGAAAAAAGCTGTAAACATTATTCGCGGCAAGAACTCCGGAGTAATCATAGAAGCGTCAGGCAATGTGACTCTTGAGAACGTACGCTCCATCGCCGAAACAGGAGTTGACCTTGTATCAGTCGGCGCACTCACACATTCAGCCCCTGCGGCTGATATCAGTTTGAAGATAGTGTTCTGACATATATAAATCACTCCTCTTCCACAACAAGGTATCGCGTAACACTCCGCAGCGAGGCGTGCGACTTCCTCAAGCTTGCCCGGCTCTTCAAACAGATGAGAAGCCCCCGGTATTATCTTTACCTCCTTTTCAGCCTTGATGTACCTGTATGCCTCGCGGTTCAGCGGTATCACAATCCGGTCATTGCCGCCGACGATAAGAAGGGTATAAAGTACGGGAGTCAGGCTTAACTATGGACATTTAAAGTTGCAGCGAGAAGAAACTCTATGCGCGAAGGGTCCTTGAGTTTGGAATTTTCCTCACTTCGGATTTTTTTCTTTACAGGAATGGCAATATTATGCTTAAATTTAGTCATCAGATTATAGAAAGCCAGTCCTGAAATGACCGTTACTAAATTTATCGCAGATGTAAATGTGGAAAGGCCGATTGTAGATTATCTGACAGAAAATGGATATGATGTTAAATGGATTCCTGATTATGATTGTGAAATCCTTGACGAAGACCTTCTGAGGATTGCAAATAAAGAAAAGAGGATCCTGATAACCAATGACAAAGATTTTGGCGAGTTGATTTTTCTGCAAAAGAAATTGTCTACAGGAATAATTCTTATAAGAATTAAGGGGCAAAGAGTTAAAGATAAACTCAGATTGCTCAAGAAACTCCTGCAACATTATAGTAAGAAGCTCGTAAACCATTTTGTCGTTATAACGGACAAAAAGATCAGGTTTATACCTTTGGAGGACATAAAATGACAGAGGGAAAGTTACTCAAACGGATTGCAGTGAATCCCAGGATAATGCTTGGGAAGCCTGTTATTAAAGGGACGAGACTCACTGTTGAGATTATCGTTGAGAAGATTGCATATGGTGAGTCTATTGAAGATATCAGGAAGGAGTATCCATTTCTGAAAGTAGATGATATTAGGGCTGCGCTTCTGTATGCAGCAAAACGATTGGCACATGAAGAAGAATACGCTGCATGACTTTCAGGGAATCCCAAAGGGGTCAGCCCTTGAATTTATATTTATTCCGCTACTGAAAATCATCGGATTATACGGGAAAGGTCTTAACATGGTTAAAACAGAACGAGAAATTAAAGAAATAATTGAGCGTTATAAAGAGGCGCTTAAGAAACAGGGAATAAGTGCTCAAAAAGTTTTTCTTTACGGATCATATGCAAAAGGAACTTTCCTCGAAGAAATCATAACTGCAGCGCATTGATTGTCTGATTCCGCTGAGATGGAACAGGAGTTGACCTTGTATCAGTCGGCGCACTCATGCATTCAGCCCCCGCGGCTGATATCAGTTTAAAGATAGCGTGCTATGTCGTCACTCCTTTTTTATGCCGGCTTTTTTCAGAAATCCGGCAACTTCCTCATCTGTAACCTGGCTGAAGTCACTGTAATAACTTCCCACTGCCATAAAATCCTCCGGCGTCTCCAGACAGATGAATACATCAGACATGCGCCTGATCTCTTTTGCTGTTTCAGGCGGGGCTACCGGGAGGGCCACTACCAGCTCTTTTATCTTTTCTTCTTTCAGTGTAGCAATGGCGGCCTTGATTGTGGCCCCGGTCGCGACCCCGTCATCGACAAGGATTACGGTCTTCCCTTCAAGTCCGGATATACCTTTTCCTTCACGATAAAGGCCCTTTCTATTTTCTATCTCTTTCTTTTGCTTCAATATCTCGGTCCTGATATATTGGTCCGGCACGCCGTACATTGAAATTAAATCGCGGTTTAAAAATACTGCGCCTGTTTCCGATATTGCGCCTGCCGCAAGCTCCGGCTGAAACGGAAAGCCTATTTTTCGCACAATAAGGACATCAAGAGGCGCATCGAGACTCACGGCAATCTCAAAACCCGTAGCGGTCCCTCCTCTTGGAAGCGCCAGCACAAGCACCCCTTTGCGGTCTTTATAGTCTCCGAGCATTTTTGCAAGCAGTATGCCCGCTTCTCTTCTGTCATTGAACATTATTGTAACCCGTGTTTTTCCGCCTAAAAACTATCTACTCCATCCAATGATGGTTGTCAAGCGCTGTATAAGCCGGACCCACATATTTGCCGAAGTCCGCAAATTCATAAATCCGCATTTTTGTTTCATTGACAAGTAGCCTGAACACTCCTTATAATTTAAAGTCTGATTTTACAGGAAGGACTTCACATGAAGCTGAATGTTTCCAGTATTCCGGAAGAAGGCCTGCAGCTTGAAATTCAACTGTCGATACCGACCGGCGATAATCAAAAACCCGATATCGCAGATGTTTCTGCAAGGATCTTCAGGTTCGGGAAAAGGGTATTAATTGAAGGAACGATAGGTATCGGGGCCACATTGCAATGCAGCCGCTGCCTGAAGGAATTTGCATTGCAGCTGAAGTTCGATTTCCGGGAAGAATATTTGCCGGCGGAGGACAGCGGCAGGGAAGATGAAAGGGAGCTGGCGGCAGAGGATTTGGACCTCGGTTATTTCAGTGACGACGAATTGAATATAGATGAGATAGTAAGGGAGCAGATACTCCTTGCTGTGCCGATTAAGCCCCTTTGCGCAGAGACCTGCAAAGGCCTGTGCCGGACCTGCGGCAAGGACCTGAATGAGGGCGGCTGTGAGTGCAAACACGAGGAGACGGACCCGAGGTTGGCTCCTCTAAGAAAAATCAGGGAATCAATAAAGTAACGAAAGGAGTGGAAAATGGCTAATCCAACGTCACGACACTGCAAGTCCAGAAGGGACAAGAGACGCGCAAACTGGAAAGCACGGTTGTCCGGCATATCAGTCTGCCCGGACTGCCAGGAGCCTAAACTTCCGCACAGGGTGTGCATGAGCTGCGGGACTTATAACGGCAAAAAGATCCTCGAAGTTGTAGAAAAAGAATCCGTATGAGGATAGCCCTGGATGCGATGGGCGGCGATTACGCCCCCGCAACGACTGTTGAAGGCGCGCTTGAGGCGCTTGACGAAAACAGTGCTATGTCGGTCATCCTCATCGGCGACGAGGATGAGATATTTCAGGAGCTGAAGACAAAAAACCGTAAGGGGACGCAGATAAGCGTCAAACATGCCTCTCAAACGGTCGGGATGGACGAGTCCCCGCTTACCGCTTTGAGACGGAAAAAGGACTCGTCGCTACGCGTGGCCATCGATCTTGTTAAATCCGGCGATGCCGACGCAATGGTAAGCGCCGGGAATTCCGGCGTGGTAATGGCTACGGCCCTCCACGTACTTGGAAAGATCCAGGGCATAGAAAGACCGGCGATAGCCGCAGTAATGCCGACTTTGAAGGGCCGTTTTGTGCTTATAGACGCGGGCGCTAATGTGGATTGTAAGCCCGTGCACCTCTACCAGTTCGCGGTCATGGGCGAGGCATATGCGAGGTATATTTTCAACATAGAGAATCCGAAGGTCGGCCTTCTCGGAATAGGTGAAGAGGACGCCAAAGGGAACGAGCTCACAAAAGAATCGTTCAAGCTGCTGAAGGGATCAAGTCTTAATTTTATAGGTAATGTTGAGGGGAAAGACATATTTGCCGGAGAGGCCGACGTTGTGGTGTGTGACGGCTTTGTCGGCAATATAGCATTGAAGATAAGCGAGGGACTGGCCGAGACCATCACAAAGATGCTGAAGAGGGAGATCACTGAAAGGACCTCGGGCAGGATCGGCTATTTTTTCTTAAAGGACGCTTTAAAGAGCTTCAGGAAAAAGACCGACTATTCCGAGTACGGCGGAGCGCCGCTCCTCGGTATCAATAGACCCTGCATTATAAGTCACGGCCGCTCTACTTCAAAGGCCATAAAAAATGCCATCAAGGTCGCCGGTGCGCTGCACGACAAGGGCGTCCTTGATGTAATTTCAAGGGAATTTAACGAGGGACTGTCGAGGAGGGAAGAGGTTGCCATTAAGGAGTAAGATAACCGGCACAGGCTCATACGTCCCCGGGACGGTGCTTACCAACTTCGATCTCGAAAAAAAAGTCGATACGTCGGACGAGTGGATCACCGAAAGGACAGGCATAAAGGAACGGAGGATTGTAAAGGGAACAGAAGCGACTTCCGACCTTTGTCTTGAAGCGGCAAAAAATGCCTTGCAGGCCGCTGATATTAAACCCTCCGAAATAGACCTGATTATCGTCACCACCATGAGCGGCGACATGCCGATGCCTTCTACCGCTTCCCTGCTCCAGAAAAAATTGGGCGCAAAAAATGCAGCGGCCTTCGACCTCAATGCCGCATGCAGCGGATTTCTGTACGGCCTTTCGGTGGCGGACAATTTTATAAAAGGCGGGACCTTCAAAAAGGTCCTGCTTGTAGGCGCCGAGGTCATGTCCAGGTTTCTCGACTGGAAAGACCGCTCTACCTGCGTGTTGTTCGGCGACGGGGCGGGCGCGGTCGTGCTTGAGGCCGCGAAAGGAAAGAGGGGCATACTTTCCACACATCTTTATTCCGACGGAAGCCAGTGGGACTTTATCTGTCTGCCCGGAGGCGGCTCGCTCAATCCCCCTTCTTCAAAGACCATAAAAGAAAGAATGCATTTTGTAAAGATGAAGGGCAATGAGACCTTCAAGGTGGCCGTCAGGACACTCGAAAAACTTGTGATAGATACATTGAAACAAAACAGGGTGAAAAGTTCGGAGCTTGCCATGCTTGTTCCGCACCAGGCCAACCTCAGGATCATAAAGGCCACGGCTGAAAGACTGGGTCTGCCCATGAGCAGGGTCGCGGTGAACCTCGACAGGTACGGAAACACATCGAGCGCTTCGATACCGATAGCCCTTGATGAAGTCGTGAGAGAGGGCAGGGTAAAGAAGGACGATTATGTCCTGCTTGAGGCCTTCGGCGCTGGACTGACCTGGGCATCGGCGCTTATACGATGGTAATTCAAAATTCAAAATTCAATATTCAAGATCGAACAAACAATTTTAAATTTTAAATTTTAAATTTTGAATTCAACCGGAGGTTGTTATGGATTATTTTCTGACTGAAGAACAGTTGATGATAAGAGACCTTGCACGGGAAATTGCCGATGAAAAAATCATGCCTGTTCGCGCCGAGCTTGATGAAAAAGAGGAATTCCCCTGGGAGATCATGAAGACCCTGGCCCAGTCGGATTTTTTCGGCATATACATTCCTGAAGAATACGGCGGCATGGGCAAAGGCGGGTTTGAGTTTATACTGGCAGTTGAAGAATTGAGCCGCGCCTGTCTCGGCGTATCGACTACATATGCGGCAGATGCGCTCGGCACTTATCCCATTCTTCTGTTCGGCTCTGAGGAGCAGAAGAAAAAATATCTTCCGGACATTGCCTCCGGCAAAAGGCTTGTCGCCTTCGGGCTGACCGAGGCAAATGCCGGAAGCGATGCCGCAGGCGTGCAGACCACCGCAAAGCTTGAAGGCAACGAATATGTCCTGAACGGCACAAAACAATGGATTACCAACGGCGGCGAAGCCGAGATTTACACGGTAATTGCGATAACGGACAAAAACAAGGGCGCAAGAGGGGCATCGGCATTCGTTGTTGAAAAAGGCACGCCGGGCTTTACATTCGGCAAGAAAGAGAACAAACTCGGAATAAGGGCATCTTCTACGAGAGAGCTGGTTTTCGAGAATTGCCGCATCCCGAAAGATAACATCATCGGCAAGGAAGGAATGGGCTTCATCGTCGCGATGAAGACCCTCGATAAATCGAGGACCGGCGTCGGAGCGCAGGGCGTCGGCGTTGCCCAGGGCGCCTTCGATGCTGCAGCGGGTTTTGCAAGAGAAAGGCACCAGTTCGGGCAGCCGGTAATCAGCATTCAGGCGGTCCAGCACATGCTTGCCGACATGGCGACCCAGATCGAGGCAGCGAGGTCGCTGGTCTATTCTGTGGCAAAATACGTTGACTGCGGCGCAAAGGACGTGTCCAAGGAATCAGCGATGGCGAAACTGTTTGCCACTGACGTTGCGATGAAGGTCACAGTCGATGCAGTCCAGGTGATGGGCGGATCGGGTTATATGAGAGAGTATCCGGTTGAGAAGATGATGCGCGATGCAAAGATCCTGCAAATCTACGAAGGCACAAACCAGATACAGCGAAACGTGATAGGGCAGGCCCTGATAAAAGAAACGGCTAAGAAGAAATAGAGTGCAACACATGGACCAGGACTGGCAGGAGCTCGAAAAGGTGCGCAAAAGGTGTGAAGAACTGGACACCGAACTGGACTCACTTTTACAATCTCTCAGGGAGATCAGGAAAATAAAAGAGTCTGTTTCTTCCCTTCCGGAAAGGCTGCAGCAGAGCGAAGCTGTTATTGAGAATCAGAAAAAAGAGATACAGGATTTAAAGAACATAATCGACTCACACGAGCAGAAGATCAGCGTCTTGAATAATAATTATGCCGAAGTGTTAAAGGGGTTTGACAAGACAGAGTTTTCTTTCAGGGAGATCCAGAAACCTTTGCTCGAATTAAGGAGAAGGCCATATGATGTCGAGGCCAAAATGCAATCCATGGAAGAACGGTTGAAGGCCCTGTTTTTTGCAAAACTCCAACAGCAGAAATATATCATACTCGCCATGCTGGGCATATTGGCGGCAGGCATCATCCTGTTTATCTTTTATCCTCAATAAACCGGGCAAAATCTCTCCATCCCCTCATTTTTTTCTGTATTTTTTTCTTGCCATTCTTTTCCTGCCTAAGGTAAACTTAAATCACGCTCTTCCTGATTTCCAGATTCTATGTTATGTGGGGGCAGTTCCAGTTCAGGAGCGGGCTTTTCAGAAATATCAATTAATCAA
>QZJG01000056.1 GCA_003599275.1 Nitrospiraceae bacterium
ATGGTGCTCCCTCCTTCTGGTTTTTGTTTTTCTCCAAAATTACATTACCAGATTCGAGGTCACCATGACTTATTTGTGCGAAAAATATTGTACGTTATCATGGACGGAGAGATATGACCGGGAATAAATATCTATAAGTTCTTACGTCCTCAAAATCTAAATCCGAGAAGTCCTCCGTCGTCAGTAGCATCAGTAAATTTTATGCAAACGAACCGGTCAAATTCATTTCTGAATTTTTCAGAGAAATCAGCAGAAGGAACAATGTCGGAATTAAGAGTGCATATATATTGAAATCCTTTTAATTGGGCTTCGGCAGCAGCCAACTCTAAAGCTTTTGCAATCTGTCTTTCATCAACTCCGTCAAAAATAGTGCTGTCATGAATGAGAAAGCCCGGCATGTCGGAATAATTTGCCCTCAGTTGAATAAGAGTTAGATCATAACAGAAGACCTTCATATACCCGATTCCCTGACTTCTTGCCCTTTTGATGTCCACTTTATATTTATAGCCTGTGTCCTTAATATCTATTGAAAGGGTGCCGGGTTCAGAATATAAACTTTCGGAGTTTTTATTAAAATATTTACGCGCATTATCTAATTGTATTTTCCTCTCCTGATAATCCCTGTGAGTCTTTTGCAGAAGCCCTTCCTTTTCAATTTTTAAAACGCTCTTGCCCTCTTCAAACGCTTCGAGGTTTTTTATCCTGCTTTTAACTTCCTCAAGTTGCTGTCTTAGCGTTACAACCCTGTTTTGCAGCATGGAATATTCTTCCAATGCGCCGTGGGTCTTGAGGATTCCAAGCAGCTCCGCCCTTTTATTGGAGATATTTTCAATTTGATATTTTTGCTGCTCTATCTCTCTTTTGATTCTTGCTATCTCAGATTTCAAATAGTCTTTCCGGTTAAGAACTATTGTTTTGTGAAACTCCAGGGTGTCATGGATCTTTTTTACTACGCCTTCGGGAAAGATAAGCCCGGCTTCCTTATATATTTGTTTCACGTTATCAACCGATACATCTTTTTCTTCTGTAATGCTTTCTTCATACTTGTTTAAGATATGGGTATTGATGGCGTATTTATTTTTTAGTTCCTGTATCGATTTGTGCAGGGCGTTGGCCTCATCATAAACAGAATAATACTGCGGATGGACCTTGAAGGTTTTAAGTTGGTCTTCAGAAGCGATGACTTCATCCTCCAGCCTTACCCTTTCTGCTTCCATGTCGCCAAGAGTCCCGATCACGCCCGCCAATAATCCTTGATCTGCCGCTTTTTTCAGCTCCTGCAATGTATGCTCTTTATCTTTCAATAACTGAAACTCGGATGCATACTCCCAATTCAGTCCCAGCAAGTAGGCATTATTAATCTGAATGTCAAATTCTAACTGTTTGCGAGTATGGCTAAAAGGGTCATGAAATGCGCCAACGCCTCGTCTGGCAAAATATGAAATTAAGCTGCGGAAGGTCGGCTTATATTTTTCGCCTGTAGTATCTACCGGCAAGTCAAACATCAAATAACCGAGAAGTGAACTCCACTCCGCTGTCTTCATAGAATATATTTTTTCATTTTTGTCGTAATCCGGTTTCACCGGCCAGTTTGAAATATCACCCTCAATCTTTACTTTAGTGAAGTCTTTTGTGTTTCGATAAATCGTATAATCTTTCCCCCGTAATGTTAAGTCCAGCATAAACGTCCAATCTTCCAATTCTTTTACCCTCAGTCCCTCGTTGGGCTTTGTACGCGCGCCAAAACAGAAATGGATTATCTCTATAAGCGTTGTCTTCCCCAGACCATTTCTTGAATCTTTCGACGTTGCTTCCTTTTTCCTTTCGGCAAGAACAACGTTAAATCCCTTGTCGAAACGTACCTCTTTAAATAAGCTATTATCGCTGCGGACCGCCTTAATCATTTCATCTGCCTTTTGATAATTCCATCTTCAAGCTCTATTAATCCCATAATATAAAGTAAATCAAGGGTGAGAACGAACCGTTCAAAGGTCCTTATTTCCAGATATTTTTTACGGACTTTCTCCCATAAAGAAGAGACGGTTTGAGGAGTGCTAAGTTCGACAATTATTTTCGAGCCTAAGCCAATCAACGAATTTGCTAGGGTAATGTTTTTGTCCGGCAATATCATTGCTCGAAGACCTCGCAAATCTCAAAGAAATGGGTCAATACCGAAAGCCCTGCTGATTGCAATTTAAAGTCCGGGGAATTATTATAGGCAAATTCGAACAAGGCGTAAAACAAAGAATCACCTTCCAAGCCGCTATCCTTTAATTCTCTATACTTGTTCACAAAGCCTGCCCTTAACCTCTCGGAAAATTGGTAATCAGGATTTTCATTCAAATATTTCTCGACCTGTTTTTTCTGGATCATCCCGGTCGTTATCAAGTTGCCTACTTCTGATGATAAATTATTCCTTTTTATTTTTTCATGCGGAGGGATAACGGTAATATTGCTGCCGGATATCGGCACTGCTACAAGATATTTGACTATGACTTCAAGTTCAGCAAAGGTTATCTCCGGCATAGCGGTCCTCCTTGAATCAACAACCCACTTCTCGTGATCCTTTTTGATGCTTGCTAATTTAACTGTGGTGTATTCCTGAATATCATTGTCAATCTTTGTGTGGCATGTCGGACAGAGCAGAATGAGATTCGTATAATCTGCCCTCTCATTGTCTCTCATTTTGGGATTATAACGAGCCGAGCTTGGGCTTTTACCTTCAATGCCGGGATTCTCTCCTTCAATATGAGCCATTACGCCAACCGGGAAAAGGTCGCCACTCTTTCCTTCTTCAGTGATAGCAGTCTGACAAATGGCGCATTTGTTTCCGCTTCTTCCCCATAATAATTTAATGTTTCTTTCTGTAATCTTTTTTTTGCTCATTTTCTAAATGCTAAAATCAAAGACACCGGGTCCTTATGCTATTGAGTCCTTAGCGATATACCGTGCATACACAGCTTAGAAATAAAACATATTTCACATTTAGGATTACGCGGAGCACATATCTCAGCGCAGAAGTCTATAAAGCCATAAACAAACTCTTTCGGGTTCTTTTTTGTAATAATACTGTTCATGAATTCGCGTAGTTGCCGCGCTTCAGACTTTTTTCCTTTAATTTTTAATCCGTAAAATCTATTGATAAAGCGAAAACAATTTGAATCAACAGGAAAATCCGGTATGTTAAAAGCAAATGTCCTCGTTGCAGATGCTATATAAATACCGACACCCGGCAATTGCATTAACTCATCAAAGGCAGGCGGTACCTTCCCGTTGAAATATATGCCTAAAGCAGAATTCAATTTTGTAATTGTTTCTATTTTATATTGCAGCCCAATTTTATTGAAAACTTTCTCAAGTATACCCAAATCAATGTGCTTGCTCTTTGGATTACATGCAGTAATAACGTCTTGCCAAACTTCATTAACCATATCGCCTTTCGTTCTTTGCAATAAAATTTCAGTTATCAATATGCGATAAGGATTTTTAATTGCTCTCCATTTATATTTCCGACCCCGTTTTCTAAAAAAAGTGACAAAGCCTCTTCTGAAGGTGGTCTTCAAACTGGAATCAGTTCGAGCAGTTAATAATTTACAAAGTTTTCCCGTAGTTGTTTGCATAGTTTTCGGCGCACGTCTTAACGACTGCGCAACGGCCATTGCCATTGGATAGGGCACGACATTTGCAATTTGAACGGTCTGTTGCGTTCTGGAGCCTTTGAATATAAAGTTATCAGGAATCCCTTGGATTCTAGCCGCCTCGCGATTCGACAGCGCTCTATGCATCTCAGGATGCAACGGCAATGCATTATGTCCAGAGATAATTGTGAGCGAGGGTTGATCCCCTATTAAACGTCTATACGATATAGGACCCCCGCTGTTAATGGACTTAATTTTTTCTAAGACGTTTTTACCATGCCGCATGAATGTATGATTAAATGATACGTTTTCATTTTTCGGATCAATGTTTATCAGTGCCTCACAGACAGTTTTTTGTTCGGGACTAAAACGGACGTTCTCAAAAATATACCTGACGGGGATCTTTTTGGAGGCAATTATAAAAACTCGTTTCCTGTACTGGGGCGTCCCCAAGTTAACAGCATCATAAATTCTGTAATCAACTTCGTATTCTTTATTTAATCCACTGATTATTTCTTTAAATATATCTTTATTTCTTTCATGGAGTAGTCCTTGGACATTTTCGATTACAATATAGTCCGGTTTGACTCGCTTAACAATTCTTAAGAAATACCTATAAAGATAATTTCTATAATCATCTGGCTCGCATTTCCCCGCCACGCTGAAGCCCTGACACGGCAATCCAGCTATTATGACATTTGCTCTAAAAAGTGGATGATTTTTCTGGATTTTTTTTGAGAAATCTTCGATGGAAATATTTTCCCAGAGAGCATCTGGGATATTATGGCGTGCCGTTGCTATGGCATCCTTGTCACTATCGATACCGCCAAGAATTTTGTAGCCTGCTCTTTTAAATGCTGCCGCAAAAACTCCCGCTCCGCAGCATATGTCATAGCAACGATATTTACTCATTCTGGCAATGATTCGGGAACTCGTATTTCGAAAGTATCCTCTCTTAATTCTTTTATATAGTGTCCAAGCAATTCTTCCAATTTCTTTTTATCTTTTTTCTCTGTCACTGATGTAACCCCGCCGTCTTGCAATCGCTCCAATATTTTTTCAGCACCTCTCTCAAGATAGTAGTATCGCCCGAACGATGAAAGTTCACGTGCCCCCACTTTAGTCACATTCCCATCCTTAACATGCAGTGCCATATGCAAAAGATCCCGCTGGGGTTTTACTTCGTCTCTTATCAGCCAAGTTGCAGTGCAGTCTACAATACCGTAGTCCTGACTAGCTAATTCCATCGATAGCAACTTAACGATGCCAATATTAACAAATTCATTGTACTTTGAAGATGCAATGTTTGCGACGCTTTCGCCAGCAAAAAGCTTATGGTATTTCGAACGAAAGGTTGAATTGTTCTGAATATTTAAATTAATTCTATCCTTCAAGTCGCCAAGAAAGTTGTCAGCAAAGCCTATTTTTTCTCTGGAGCCAACTTGCGCCTTAGTTCTGTCCGTCCTAGTCGTAAGAAATAAAATAAATTCATCGCATTGCGTACGTCGTTGTTGATTAATTATTAAAGATATATCCTTTAAGTTGTTGGAAACGAATGGGTTATTGTTTTGGCCAAAAATGTAATTACAGTAATCCAGATTAATGACATCAAACGGGAATTTATCCAAAAAATCTTTCTCTTTAGCGTCAATTAAAGCATGCGCTTCCCCAATTTTAAAAAGTTCAAGCCGCCCTTTGCCCTCAGATATTGCAAGGGGATATCCATGCTTTTCATCCTTGGTAATACCAACAACGCCCTTATATACACTGTCTTCAAACTTTATGTATCCGCTACGAGCGAGGTGTTTGACATCCATGATAGTCGGGGCATAAAAGGTTAAATATGTAATAGGTTTTCGTCTCAGTTTTTTAATGAAAGCTTCCCATAGCGTTTGGCGAATATGCTGCTTTAAGGGATCAGTGGCCATTAATGCATCGACATTACCCATGCGTCTTCAAATCCTTTTGCACTTTAGCAGCATTTTTCAAGACAGCCTCCATATCTTCTGGTGCAACAGTATTTGATAGAATCAAAATAGCGGATAACAAAAATCGGTCGATTCTTGGCTTGCTCAGTTTGCCTGCTGGGTGATCTTTATTAACTGTCAAAATTGTTCCCGCTTTGTGAAATAACTGTTCTTTTTTCCCCAGCCCTTCGAATTTAATCTGATAATTTTTTTTGTTCTGTTGTCCGTATGCCTTTATCAATTTCGACAAGTCTTCGAGGACATCTTTTTTCCCCTTCTGCTGCATTTCCTTCTTAATTTTTGGGAAAACCTCTTTGTTTAGTTTGTCGTGAAACCATTTAACTAAATCGATGTAATAATCATCTGTTTCGTTAAAGCTATTTCTATCGATATTTAGAGCACCCGATAATCCCTCAACAAACAACTCACCAGTAAGCTGCTCAAATTTCGTACCTTCGTGAAAAGGATATTCAAGGAAAGTTAAATCATACATGCCGATTGCAATTCCAGCCTCACGAACCAATACGCCCTGCATGCCTCTTGGCCGAATATGTTGTTTGTAAATCAAATAACCGCTAACCTTCTTACCTTTAGTATAGGTCTCGTTTTCCCAATGAAAAATATACTTTATGGGATAATTACTATCCCTGAAAAAGTCTTCCTCAAATGGTTTGGTAACTTCAAAGCCATCTATAATTACCTCAAAACGATAATCTTCGGCTAACTTTTTGAACGGAGACAGTGTCTGTCCAGGTATGAAAACACCGATATTTGGATATTTGACGGGGCTATATGTCGCAATCTCCCAACACAGTTTTTCATAAGGATATTGGCCTTGGCGAATATCATTTTCTTCTTTTCTGAAGAGTATTAATAAATTCTGAAAGTTTGCGGAGTACCTCTGTAGTACATCTAACCCTTCATATTCCTTCAATAAACTTCCAGATAATTTTTTTTGAACCGGAACTCTTACAACTTCGAGTTTGAGTTTTGTGAAGTGCTCGCTGCGACTATTCGGTGCGTATTTCAAGGATCTAATTGTACACTTGCCTATAGGAAATTTTTCTTTTCCGCTATCTTCTTTCTCGATATCTTTCTCGTCTTTTATTAATGCTCGGTCAAGTCCGTTTATTTTTTTGATTTCAAATTGCTCAAAATCAAGGATAGCCTCAAATCCTTCCAATGTCCCTTCTGTTTTGCTTGTTATCGTTACTTTTTCACAAAGTTGACCAATTGCCAAAACCCCAATACCGTAATGACCAATCGTGATTCTTTTCTGATTGCTTCCTGGGATTTTGAATTCATGCCCCGCTTGTTTACCACTTAAACCAATATTTTGGATAATTGCAATGAATTCGTCACGTGACATCCCTTTTCCATTATCGGTCACTATCATTTCTTTGAAGGTCGGATATCCTGTATTGATGGTAACCTTTTTAGCGCCCGCATCATAAGCGTTACTAACAAGTTCTTTAAGAGCACCAGCTGGCGTTCTGTAGATGCCACGACTTATGTGGCGAAGTATTCGCGCACTTACTTCAATTGGATAATCTTGGTATTGATATGCTGTCGTCATTTTTAATGTTAAATAAAACTGAAATTAACATAAAGTATAACTTATCCAGATAAACAAAGAATATGGCCATCTTTGTGGAGAGGGTCGCGTCTGTTTCTTTCATTCCACATTGATCACTCGACACTCTCCCAAAAAAATTACAGTCTCGACATCCAGCATAGAGCTGCTTCCAATTCTGATGAATTCTATAGTGTTTTTGTTCCTCTGCCATTTACAATCAACAAGGTATTCCCTGAACCTTAACTATCCTCAACCACTCCAACACCGCCCAAGTCGCCTTCAAATCCTCTTCATTAAACTTCAAAATTTCATCCATCAGGGATTTTCTTTCCCCCTCATCCTCCGTCTCCACCGCCTCTATATACTTCGCAATCGACCAATCGCCGCTGTATTCATCCTGCATTCTCTTGAAGCCAACACCTGGAATGACTGTAAAGGCTGTAGAAATCAGAAGGAGTGATTGATATCATCATTGATTGCCCCCCGCTCTTATTGTCAAAATTAAATCCCCTTCTTTATGACAAATCAATTGTAAAGTGGAAGATATTATGTGATAGTATCCCGAAAAACTCAAGAAAAGAAAGTGCAATGGATTAACGGAAAAAAATATAGTGCTTAGAATCTAACGCATGTCAGATTTGTAACTCATAGGTATGATCGTCGGATAAAATCGTTAAGTTATTCTCGTCTCTTTCATGCCGAAAGACGCAGAATATAACAAGTAATGTCTTGCTTCCTGCAAGGAAATGAGGCCGGCCTAATACTCCTCCAGATGATACCATTCGGGGTTTTCGAGCCAGGTATCTGGCCGTGATACAAAGTCGATGATATTCTCGAGTATGAAATAGTGCGTTTTCTCTTCATCCGCAATCCTGATAAATATCGCCTTCTGAGAAGTTGTCACCTCATCGGCTTTTTCCAGATAGAAATCCCTGCTCTTATTCTCGATCTCCTGGGCCTTCCTGTACAAATCAATCTGAGGGGTGTTGACGGGTGTCTCTTTTTCTTCCCTCATTCTCAGGAAAATGTTTTTCACGTTTGCAAGTATTTCCGTGTCCGTGTCCGGGATGGGCCCATTATATTTCATGGCATGAAAGACGTTGTAGTGCTTTACTTCTGCATTTGCCAGCATCGTCAGGATATTTTGCAGCCCGACGTTGGGTGTTTTCCGGGCCAGGTTACGGTAAAAATCTTCACCGTCTTTTTCCATCTGCATGGCGTATTCGTATATGTCCATAGTTGACTCCTCTTATGCCCCCTCCCGGTACGAGTCGTTTCCGACCCGTCAAGGGAAGGGAGATCGTGTCCCACTTGCGTAAGCACGCAAGCATTTAAATGTTCTTTGACGGGCAGATGTCATACAGAACGCACTCTTTGTGCCTGGTTTTTTTTGCCTGGCATATCTTTCTGCCGTGAAATATGAGAAGATGCGAGAGCGCGCCCCATTCCTCGCGGGGCGTTATCTCCATCAGGTCTTTCTCGATCTTCAGCGGGTCTTCGTTTTTTGTAAGTCCAAGCCTGAATGCGACCCTTTTGACATGGGTATCGACTGCGATGCCTTCATTAATGCCGAAGGCGTTGAACAAAATTATGTTGGCTGTTTTCCGGGCCACGCCGGGGAGATCCAGAAGCTCCTCCATTGTGCGCGGCACACTGGAACCAAATCTCCCGATAATCATTTTTGCCGAGCCCTGAATACTTTTTGCCTTGTTCCTGTAGAAGTTGATGGAGCTCAAGTCCTTCTGCAAGGTCTCAAGGGGGACGTCGGCGTAGTCCTTTACGGTTTTATACTTGCTGAAGAGGTCTTTTGAAACCTTGTTGACATGGACGTCCGTGGTCTGCGCCGACAGTATTGTCGCGACGAGGAGCTCAAAGGGTGTTTTGAAATTGAGGGCGGTCCCGACGTCCGAATATTCTCCCTTCAGCCGCTCCAATATTTCTGCCACCTTCTCATGGGTCTTCATAGCTATATAAAATGTGATTGTCTTTAAAAATGTTATCAGAATAATATCTGTTGTCAAGGAGTGAAAGCGTCTCCCCGGTCCTCGTTCAAATTGTTACATTATAAATTATTGCTGATCATTACTGCGCTTGACAATGATCTTTAATGTGATAGAATCTGATTTGAAATATGCCTGTATGATGCAAGTCATAGATGAGTTTAAAAAAGGGCATTATTAACTATCAATATCCGGTCTGGACCGGAAGGAGGAAAATATGGCAAGATTAACGGCAAGAGACATTATGCATCCAAGAGCCAGCGTACCGGCAAAAGAAAACGGGCAGGAGCTTATCAAAAAGTTAACAGGCAGTTATCCCGCTTTACCGGTGGTAAATGATAACCTCGAAGTCGTCGGAATTGTTTCGGAATACGACATTATCGATGCCATCAAAGAGAAGAGGACCATACATGAATTCAGCGCGGAATCCATCATGAGCTGCGGACATGCGGCGCATGAACAGGAGGTGTGCAGGACGCCGGTAACAGTCCAGCCCAATGCGGCGGTAAGCGAAGTCATTGATCTTATGTATACAAACGATATCTCGGTGGTCCCGGTTGTCGAGGGCAAGAAACTGATCGGTATCATCGGACGGAAGAATATCATTAACGCCATGGCCGAAAAGGGGTTCTGGCCTGAGGAAGAATTCCAGAAAAGGGTTTAGGCTGTTATAAACACAGAGACACGGAGGCTCTGTCTCAGTGTCTCTGTGGTCTTGAAAATATTCTTTAACTTAAAGACGGGTAAAAGGAGAAATCGATATTCATGGTTAGCGGAAAAGAGGACCTGTTGCAGGCGCTTGTGGAAGTTTATCTTATGGAAAAGGGGACCAACGAATTTTATTCTCAGGCTTCGGAGAAGTCGGTTGACGGCGACGCAAAAAAGGCGTTCAGGGAGCTTGCCGCCTGGGAAGCGCTGCATATGGACTTTATTCAGTTTTTATACCAATCGATAAACGGAAACCTGGAGCCGGTGAGTTTTGACGAGTTTAAAAACAGGGCGGAGGCCCCCTTGACAGAGGGTGGTATTCCCGCTAAAGACCTGCAGGCGAGGCTGGAAAAATATACCTTTATGGATGAAAAGGGCGCACTGACATTGGCGATGGAGATAGAGGGCAAGGCTTACAATCTTTACCGCAGGCTGTCTCAGAGCGCTGTCGATAACAACGCAAGGGTAATTTTCAGTGAGATGATGGAGCAGGAAATGAAACATGTTGCTTATCTCAAAAATCTGAGGCTTAAGCTCGTTAAGGTCTATTGACCGGACTTGGAAACTTGCTGAATAGTGAGTATAATGTTAAAACATATGAAAAATTTCAGTATTAACACTGGCAAGAAATCCGAGACTTATATCCAGGGAGGGGTAAATGAAAAAAATGGTCATGAAAAAGGCAGAGAGTAAGAGTGCCTCAGTAAGCGTCAGGAAGACTGTGTCTGCAAAACCAAAGGCAACAACCATCAGCAGGGGACTGAAAAAACAATATCTTAAATCAAACGGGTCATGCAAGGTCACTTTCAGGCTGCCGAAAGAAGCGGCTGCCGATGCTCAGATTGTCACGGTCGTCGGCGATTTCAACAACTGGAGCATAACTGAAAACAGAATGAAGAAATTGAAGGACGGTGCTTTTACATTGACCCTGGATCTGCCCTGTAACAGGGAGTACAGATTCAGATATTTCATTGATTCCAGACGCTGGGAGAATGACTGGTCAGCCGATAAATATGTCCCCAATGATTTCGGCACGGATGATTCGGTAGTCATTGTCTGAGTTGAACTCCTGATAATTGCCTGTCTTGAAGCCAATGGGTCACGGGGGTTGCCTTTTTGAACATGAACAGGCTTTCCAAAGAAAACTCCGCTTATCTCAAACATTCCATCGACCAGAAGATCGACTGGTATCCGTGGTCCGAGGAAGCCTTCAATACAGCCCGGAAAGAAGACAAGCCGGTCTTCCTCAGCTCCGGCGCCGTGTGGTGCCACTGGTGCCACGTGATGGCAAAGGAATGTTTTTATGATGATGATACAGCGCGGCTTCTCAATGAAAATTTCGTAAGCATAAAACTCGACCGTGACGAAAGGCCCGACGTAGACAGAAGATATCAGATTGCGGTCGCGGACATGGGCTCAGGCGGCGGATGGCCCCTGAGCGTATTCCTCACGCATGATAAGAGACCTTTTTTCGGCGGCACCTATTTCCCCCCGGAAGACAGGGCAGGCCGGCCGGGATTCAAAAAGGTGTTGGGGGCCGTAATTGATTTGTACAGGACCAAAAGGGACGATATCGCCCTCTACACGGACAGACTTGTGAACGCCATGAAGGCCGGGCCTGTGACAGAGGAAGAATTAAGTGAGACGGCACTCGACGATGCCGTAAAAGATATCCTTCCGGTATTTGACGCCCTGCACGGCGGTTTCGGCAGCGCCCCCAAATTCCCCATGTCCGGGGCCGTAGAATTTCTCATCAACCGGTATTTTCTTTCGCGGAACGGACCGGCCGGATACGCCGCAAGAAAGACCCTCGAGTCAATGGCCACCGGAGGTTTCTGCGACCAGCTCGGCGGCGGATTTCACAGATATTCGACCGATGAGGCATGGATTGTCCCCCACTTTGAAAAAATGGCCGACGATAATGCATGGCTCCTCAGAAATTATTTGAGCGCGTATTCGGTTTTCGGCGATGAGATTTTCAGGGAAGCGGCAAACGGAATAATCGCTTTCATAAGTAATGTGCTCTCAGACCCCGAAGGGGGCTTTTATGCCAGCCAGGATGCAGACGTTACGCCTGATGACGAGGGCGGATATTTCACCTGGACGGAAGACGATTTCAGGAAGGCGCTCGATGAGGAGGAATGCGCAATCCTTTCCATGCATTTGATGCATGAGCGCGGGACAATGCATCATGACAGGTCCAAAAAGGTCCTGTTTGTCGCAATGAGTGCGGAAGAGATCGCAGCGAAGACCGGGAAAGACGCAGAAGAAGTGCTGCGTATCATCAAATCCGGCAAAGCAAAATTGCTCCGGGAAAGAAACATGAGGCAGCCGCCTTTTATCGACAGGACGTTCTACACCTCGATAAACGGTATGCTCGCATCCGCATATCTCAGGGCTTACAGAATTTTCAAAGACATGAGCTTGAAAGAATTCGCCCTCAGGAGTCTCGACAGGACAATGCAGACCCGCTTTGTCGATGACCGGCTTTTTCATGCAGACGGGGTAAATGCCTTGCTGGATGACTACGCATATCTTGTGGAGGCCCTGATTTCGGCATACGAAGTGACCGGTGAAATTTCCTGTCTTGAACGGGCTGAAAGGACCATGGAATTGTGTATTGAAAAATTGTGGGACAAAGACGAGGGCGGTTTTTTCGATACGGACGACCCTGTGTTAGGGATAAGGATAAAGGGGATAGAAGACATACCGCACCCCTCCGGGAATTCCATTTGCATTATGCTTCTGCTGAAGCTCCACTTCATTACAAAAAATGATAAATACTTTCGCCATGCTGAAAAGGCGTTAAGCGCCTTTTCAGCAAATGCAAAGAATATCGGCATCCACGCGGGCCATTATTTTTGCGCACTCGATGCATATTTCAATCCGCTCAAACTCACGGTGAACGCACTGCCGTCAAGCAGTATTTCGGGTGCGGTCTTGTCTTCTTCCGTGCCCTACGTAAATCTGAGCTACGGTGAAGACATGGGCCGCGTCACTCCATGCATAAGAGACGCATGTTTCGGACCCGTTGACAGCCCGGAAGGCCTGGTGAAATTCATCGATGAAAAATACGGACAACCAGATAGAGTCAAGAGTTATGAATCGGCAATCGGTTTAAAGGAGGCGGAACATGGAAAACTTTTCGATCAGGGAAGTAATTGAACAGGCTGTGCAGACTGAGAAGCTCGGGTATGATTTCTATACCGGCGCGTCCAATCGGTTCAGGGAAAACGACAGGCTCGTTAAACTCTTTGACATCCTTGCCGGACAGGAGCTGAAGCATGAGAAAATATTTTCTCAGCTCAGAGAAAAGTTAAAGGACGAAATCCTTGAGAACTGGGAGGAGGCCTCCCGATATTTAAGGGCCATTGTCGAATCGGAATTTTTCCTGGGCAAAAACAAGGCCCTGACATCACTTGAAAATCTGAAATCCGCGGAAGAGGCTGTCCAGCGCGCCCTCGGTTTTGAAAAAGAAACGCTGCTGTATTATAACGGACTGCGGGACATCGTGAAGGAAAAGCAATTGATCGATGAAATTATCAATGAAGAGAAGGGCCATATTGTATGGCTGAGCGAGTTCGGGAAGGTTTTTATATAGCAAAGTCACGATAGTGGTTTGACATTTCTACCGGATGCGATATGATTTAGAAGAGGGGAGTTATTATGCATCCTGACAAAGGGGTTGCGGAAAGACGGTCGAAGAATATAAGGGACATGGAGAAGGAACTGCGTGAAGCTAACCGGCTGCTTGAGACCATTTTTGATCACACTCACCTGATGCTGGCTTATCTCGATCCGCAGTTCAACTTCATCAGGGTCAACCGGGCCTATGCCGTGGCCGACGGGCAGGAGCCCTCATATTTCCCTGGCAAAAATCATTTTGATCTTTATCCCGATACCGGGAACGAGGCCATATTCCGCAGGGTGGCTGAGACGGGAGAACCCTACATTGCTTTTTCCAAACCATTTAAATACGCACGGTATCCGGAGCGCGGCGCAAGCTACTGGGACTGGAGTCTGGTCCCTGTTAAGGATGAAAGCGGAGCTGTAAGCTCCCTTCTCCTGACGTTATTAAATGTCACCGGTCTGAGGAATGCGGAGGAATTTCTAAACAATATACTCGAAAGCATAAATGAGGGACTTATCGTGCTCGATCGCGAATACAGGATCGTCTCTGCCAACAGGGCTTATCTTGGCATGGTCGCCCTGCCGCCTGATAAAGTCATCGGAAGGCATTGTTATGAGCTTTCCTGTTATGCGGACGAGCCCTGTCATGAACCTCCGGTGAACTGCCCGGTGAAATACACGTTTGAAACCGGAAAACCTCACACTGCCCTGTTTGTGCGCAAGGTGGCAGGGAAGCTTTTATACGCAGAGACAAAGTCGTATCCCATGAGGAATGCGGAGGGCGACATTGTCTCCGTCATAGAGATCATCAATGATGTTACCGAAAAGTGCAAACTCGAAGAGCATCTCCTTCAGGCACAAAAGATGGAGGCGGTGGGTCATCTTGCAGGAGGCGTGGCCCACGACTTTAATAATATTCTCACGGCGATAATCGGATATACGAGCGTGATGCAGATGAAGATGAGACATGATGATCCACTGAGGACCAATCTGGACCAGATATTGGCCTCGGCCGACAGGGCAGCCGGTCTGACACAGAGCCTGCTGGCCTTCAGCAGGAAACAGACTGCCAATCCGGCGCCGGTAAACCTGAATACTGTAATTGAAAAAACTAAAATGTTCCTGTTGAGGGTAATAGGTGAACAGATTGAGCTCAAGACTGAATTAACGGACAGGGAGTTAACGGTCATGGCTGATCCCGTTCAACTGGAGCAGGTGCTGATTAACCTTGCTACAAATGCGCGCGATGCGATGCCGGGTGGCGGCAGTTTAACGATAAGCTCTGAGCTTATGAAATTGGACGATGAATTTATCCTTGCGCATGGCTTCGGCGAACCGGGGGACTATGCCTTTATATTCGTTACGGATTCGGGTATTGGAATGGACGCAAAGACAATAGAAAGGATATTCGAACCCTTTTTTACCACCAAAGAGGTCGGAAAAGGCACGGGGCTCGGTCTTTCAATAGTATATGGAATAGTAAAACAGCATAATGGATATATCACCTGTTACAGTGAACCGGGGAAAGGAACAACGTTCAGGATTTATCTGCCCACGATCAAATCGGACAAGGTAAGGGAAATAAAAGCGGCGGAGGCGGTGGTCCCGACAGGCGGAACAGAGACAATACTGATAGCTGAAGATGATGACGCGGTCAGGAAATTCGAGAGACAGGTCCTCGAAGGATTCGGTTACAGGGTGCTGGAAGCGGTCAACGGGGAAGAAGCCGTAGAGACATTTATGGAAAACATGGACCGGATAGATCTGCTTTTGTTTGATTTCATCATGCCCCGGATGAACGGCTGGGAGGCCTATGAAAAAATAAGGGAGGCGAGGCCTGATATCAGGGTCCTTTTCGCAAGCGGTTATCCTGAAGATTACATACACAAAAAGGAAATCCCCGAAAAAGATGTTAAAATGGTCCTGAAACCCATTCCTCCGACAACGCTTTTAAAAAAGGTAAGAGAGGTTTTGGACCAATGACTAAAGTTCAACATATGCAGAATTTATGGACTACTCGATAAAAATAGGCGGTGAAGCAGGACAGGGGATCCAGACGATAGGCGAGACACTTGCGAAGGTGTTTTCGAGAACGGGCTGTCATGTTTTTACACATCAGGATTACGAGTCGCGTATCAGAGGCGGACATAATTTTTATCAGGTAAGATTGTCCGATAATCCTGTGTTTGCGCCGAAAGACAAGATCGATATTGTTGTGGCGCTGGACAGGGAGAGTTTCCAGCACGAAAAAGAACTGACGGAAAACGGGACCGTCATCTACGATTCCGCTGATTTGAAGCAAAAGTATGAAGGGCCGCATTTACTCGATATCCCTTTTGTCGCGTTGGCGCTGGAGCACGGCAAAGATAAAATCATGGCCAATACCGTTGCGGTCGGCGCGGTCCTGGGGATGCTGCGCATGGATTTAAACAACCTGTTTGAAATCATAAAAAATACTTTCGGGAAAAAAGGCGAAGACGTTGTTCAGGGCAACATCAGGTCTGCGCAGGCAGGTCATGATTTTACAATGAAGAATTGTGAGAGGTGCTCATTCAAAGTGGAGACGAATATCCGTCCCCCCCAAATGCTGATCTCAGGCGTCGAAGCCATTGCGCTTGGCGCAATAGCTTCGGGACTGAAGTTCTACGCGGCGTATCCAATGACCCCTTCAACGGGGATCATGAATTATATTGCGGACAAGGAAGCCGAATATGGAATTATTGTCGAGCAGGCGGAGGATGAGATTGCGGCGATAAATATGGCTTTGGGCGCCTCTTTTGCTGGTGTAAGGGCGATGACAGGCACTGCCGGCGGCGGATTTGCGCTAATGGTGGAAGGGCTTTCCCTTGCAGGCATGACGGAGACGCCTGTTGTTATTGCCCTCGGTCAAAGGCCTGCGCCTGCAACCGGGCTCCCGACAAGGACGGAGCAGGGGGACCTGCAGTTTGCGCTTTATACGGCACATGGAGAATTCCCGAGGGTCGTGTTGGCGCCGGGGGACCCTGAACAGGCTTTTTATCTTACGAGCAAGGCGTTTGATCTCGCCGATAAATATCAGATACCCGTCATCATTCTCTTTGACCAGCATCTTGCGGATTCACAGTGGACATCTGCTGTCTTTGACTTGGGCCGGATTAAATATACCGACTACAGACTGAGAGGAGAGGCATTCGGAAATCTCCCGGAATATAAACGTCATGCATTTACGGAAACCGGTGTAACTCCATTCGGGGTCCCCGGAGAAACTGAGCATCTTGTGGTGACCGACAGCGACGAACATGATGAGGAAGGTCATATTGTTGAAGACGCGGAGACGAGGAAAAAAATGCTTGATAAAAGATTATTCAAAAAACTTCCCCTCATCAGACAGGAGATCGGGGCCCCTTCTTTTTATGGCGATGAGCACCCCGAAGTCGTACTTGTCGGATGGGGCTCCACGTATGGGGTGATGAAGGAAGTTGTAGATAAGGGGGAAATTAAAGGGGCAGCCATGCTCCATTTCAGCGAGATATGTCCATTTCCGCTGACGGAAAAGTTTGACTTCATCACTGTCCTGAATAATGCAAAAACAGCCATTTGCATTGAGAACAATGCCACAGGCCAGTTCGCACGCCTCATGCGGACAGAGACCGGATATGACTTCAAGTATAAAATTAACAAGTACGACGGAAGGCCCTTTTCCGTGGATGAATTACTGAGAAAAATCCTCACCCGTTTGGTAAGCCTTTCCCAATAACATCTCGCCTTTACCAAGAACTAACATGACAAAGCCTCATAGTCGTCATTCCCGATGTAGTTATCGGGAATCCTTCGGGTGAGACCAAAGCAGATGCAAATATTATTAGTAAGTTTTTAAATCTGTGTACTCTGTGGCAAATTGCCGTTTTCAGGTTAATAGGTATTGACTCAAGGGAATTACCTTTTTTACCGATTAGATGTGTAGTAAGCCATGTAAGAATCTTTGACGCTTGATTAAAAAAATGAACAGATATATAAAGCTGTTGAGAGTTTAATTATGTTTGTGCGTGCAGTGTTGTTAACTTTTGTTTTATGTATGTGGCTGTCTGCCGCATTCCTTTACGCAGAAGAGCATAAAAAAAGCCAGGTTGTTATCGGCGGGACAGGAAGCGCCATTGGGAGCATTAAAGAACTGGCCGGGGCGTTTGAGAAAATAAATCCCGATGTGATAATAAAAGTCCTTCCAAGCATCGGCAGCGGGGGCGGTATTAAAGCTGCCATCGAATGTATTATCGACATCGGCATAAGCAGCAGGCCACTTACCGGAGACGAGCTTAAGCAGGGCGCTGAGGCTGAAGAATATGCTTGGACGCCTTTTGTATTTGTCACCTCGCACAAGATTGACGGGTTTGATTTTGATATCCGAAAAATTGCAGCAATTTATGCCGGCGAAATAATAAAGTGGCCCGGCGGCATACCAATCAGGCTTGTATTGCGTCCTGAGTCCGATTCAGACATATTGACGCTGCGAGGCATATCTCCCGGAATGGATAAAGCCGTCCGGAAGGCCATGCTGCAGGAGGGAATGATAATAGCGCCAACCGACCAGGAAAGCGCGAGGGATGTAGAACAAATCAGCGGCTCTTTAGGGACTTCCACCCTTTCATTGGTGCTCTCAGAGAAAAGACGCGTTAACGTACTGCCGTTAAACGGTGTGGCGCCGGGCGTCAAAACTCTCGCGGACGGTACGTATCCGTATTACAAAAGGCAGTTTCTCGTTACGGGACCCAGGGCCGCGCCTGCCGCAAAAAAATTTATCGAATTTGTTAAATCCGTGGAAGGGCACGCAATACTCGCCGGGACAGGACATCTTCCGGTGTCAGGGAAAAAATGAGAGAGCAAACCAACAGGATAATAAGAACAACAAATATTCTTGCCGTGGTCGTATCGGTCATAGCCGCGACCTTATTGCCTCTTGTCTATTTCAGTTTAAGATATCAGGCCGAGTCGGCGGTGCTGGAATCTGAAGCGGAAACCTTCTCATCCATTATATCCGGGACAATCAGCAGGAACCCTGATTTCTGGCGATATGAGAAGGACAGACTTGAAGAATTGCTGTCGCGCAATAATTCAAAGGAGTACAAAGGCCTGCATCGCATTATCGATCTTAACGGCAATCTCATTGCTTCTAACCCTGTAGCAGTAGAGGCGCCCGTCATTATGCGCTCGCATGATCTGTTCGATGCGGGAAATGTCGTAGCAAGGATAGAGGTGATCCGGTCTGCGCGTCCGATTGTGTTAAATACATTGCTCCTTTCGGCGCCGGGGTTTATGATCGGCCTTGCAGGGTTTGTTTTTCTAAGGACAGTCCCGCTGCGCGCTTTAAGCAGTGCGATAAAATCACTGTACGAAAGCGAGGAAAAATTCCGGGCGATCACAACGACCGCGGTAGACGGCATTATCGTAATGGACAATAAAGGATGTATAGTCTACTGGAACCCTGCGGCGGAGAGGATGTTCGGTTACAGTCAGCAGGACGCCCTCGGCAGGGAATTGCATATGCTCCTTGCTCCGGAAAAATATCATGGCCAATACAAGAAGGGCTTCGAGGCGTTCAGGTCCACAGGGCAGGGGGTCGCCGTAGACAGGACATTTGAGTTTACAGCCATCAGGAAAGACGGGACGGAGTTCCCGATGGAGGTTTCCACTTCGGCCATCAGGATCAAAGGGGAATGGCATGCAGTGGGGTTGGTCCATGACATAACAGAGCGCAAGAACGCCGAAAAGGATTTGGCCGAGATGTATGAGGCGAAAAGAAACGAGGCTGAGATATCCGGGTCGCTTTTACAGCTCGTTGAGACCCTGAACACCAGTCTCGAAGAAAAAGAGCTTGTCAGGAATATTCTCAATATCGCTCCCCAATACCTTCAGTTCGGGAGGATGGCATTGTTTTTTTATGATGACGCGGTTGAAGGCTTTACATTTGCAGGCTCATACGGACTGGACGCCGATAAAGAGACCATATTGTCTGCAAGGGTCTTTAAGGCAGGCGACATGCCTGCTATCGACATGGCGCTCAGGGGTGAAACAGTGCTTATGGAGGACCCCAGGAAGGGTAAACTTCTGAGAGAGGACCTGATTGATATGTTTGATATAAAAAGCGCTGTAATGGCGCCTGTCTCTTTCAACGGGAATGTCAGAGGTATATTATGCGGTGACTATACAACCGTTAAATCCATAGAACCGAAAGACCTGGCGCTCATGAAGGGACTTGCAGACGGAATAGGGATAGCGTTTCAGAACGCAAGGCTTTATAAAGACCTCCAGCAATTGCTGATAAATACGATATCTTCCCTTATCTCGATAATCGATGCAAAATCCCCGTGGACCAAAGGCCATTCGGAAAGGGTCACCGGATATGCCGTAGAGATAGCGCGTGAAATGGGTCTGAAGGAGAAAGACCTCAATCATATAAGATTGTGCGGCATATTGCACGACATCGGCAAGATCGGGACCTTTGACGGACTGCTGGACAAACCCGGCAAACTGACGGACGAGGAGTACGAAATTATAAAAAAGCATCCTGAAAAAGGCGCGGAAATAATCGCGCCGATAAAACAGTTGAATGAGATCATCCCCGGCGTCCTCCATCATCATGAGAGATATGACGGAAACGGCTATCCCCTCGGCCTCAGGGGAAGCGACATACCTTTGTGCGCAAGCATTCTTGCAGTGGCCGACTCCTTCGATTCAATGACTGCGGACAGGCCATACAGAAAGGCGCCGGGAAAAGAATTCGCAATCTCGGAGCTCAAGCGCTGTTCAGGGACCCAGTTTAGTCCCGAAGTGGTAGAGGTCTTCCTTAAGGTCCTTGTGAAGCCGGACGAAAAAGCAGAGTGATATTTATTTTGTTGCATTCACTTCAATCAACCTCTATAATTTCCCTATAACGGACCCGGTCTGTTTTGACTTTTGCGGTCCGATTCAAGAAGGTGATCATATGCCGACATTACAGGATTACAGAGGACAGCATCCGGCTTGGTGCCCGGGATGCGGCAACTTCGGGATACTCAAGGCGTTTAAGGACGCGATGGTTGAGCTGAACATCGGGCCCCACCAGTTTACCATTGTATCGGGAATAGGGCAGGCGGGAAAATTTCCTCATTACGTCAGATGCAACACCTTCAACGGGCTTCACGGCAGGACGCTCCCGGTCGCGACGGGGATAAGGCTGGCAAATCACGAGATGACGGTGATGGCTTTCGCAGGTGACGGCGACTGCTACGGCGAGGGAGGGAACCATCTCATTCATGCAATCAGGAGGAACATTAATGTGAAGCTCTTTGTGCATGACAATCAAATTTACGCGCTCACAAAAGGACAGGCCTCTCCGACAAGCATGGAAGGGGTGAAGACAAAGAACCAGCCCTTCGGCGTATTTTCAGAGCAGATGAACCCGATGGCAATGGCGATCGCCCTTGATTGCAGTTTTGTCGCAAGGGGTTTTGCCGGCGATATGAAGCACCTGACATTGCTTATGAAAGAAGCGGTAAATCATAAGGGCTTTACATTAATTGATATCCTTCAGCCGTGTGTTACGTTCAATAAAATAAATACATTCGACTGGTATAAACAAAGGGTCTATCACATTGAAGCGGATTACAATCCGGAGGACAGGATCGCCGCGTTTCAAAAGGCCCTTGAATGGGAAGACCGCATCCCTATCGGGATTATTTACAGAAACCACCGCCTGATTCCGGAGGAGAGGATACCTGTAATTAAAGAAAGGCCTCTTGTGAGGCAGGCTGTCGATATTTCAAAAATAGAGACCACGCTGAAAGAGTTTTGCTGATGCCGGACAAACAGCTTATAGCTTATCTGAGATACGTGCATGCCTCATACAACACGCTCATGATGTGCCTTTTTATCTATCAGGGTGTGCTGGGCCTGAAGATACGGAGGGCGAGGAAGAGGGGAGAGAAGCCGCCGGTCAGTACGATAAAGCGCCACCGGCAGGACGGACCGCTTCTGGCGTTGTTGGGGGTATTAGGCTTTTTTGCAGGGGTCACCCTTATTTTTCTGGACTACGGGCGTTTACTGAAGTATCCGGTCCATTTCATCATGGGCTTGATTATGGCGCTTTCAATCACCGCCACATTCATTATATCGAAGAAAATAGAAGGGCCTGAATCGGCATGGAGAAATGCGCATTTCAGGCTCGGTGTTCTGATCCTGAGTATGTACCCCGTTCAGGTTTTTTTAGGTATTGGGATACTCTTTTAAAATCAGGGTCATTGTAAAAGAAGATACCCCCGTTATATTTTCTCTACCTCCTGCACCCAAATCCCTGCTCCCTTTCTCCCCCGGTTGCCTTAATTTAAAATGATGATATACTGTGAGAAATAGCTGTTCGAAATATTTGCGGACATGGAGAGAATTGTTCGGGCCTTGTTTCCCTCCCCCTTGACGGGGGAGGGTCAGGGTGGGGGTTTTAAACATGCTGTGTTCACCCTCCCCTTAATCCCCTCTCGGTACGAGTCGTTTCCGACCCGTCAAGG